>NZ_JALBGB010000024.1:0-65089 GCF_022631395.1 Calidifontimicrobium sp. SYSU G02091 | reverse complement strand
CCGCGGCGCCGCTGCCCGCGGCCGCCGAGCCGGCCGCCGCGGCGCCGGCGCACCACGTGCCCGTGCTGCGCGACGACATCCGCCTCGATGCGGCGCACGTGACGCCCGACGCCGAGCGCGCCGCGCGCCGCGAGCAGGCCGAGATGATGAACGAGCTGCGCGCGATGAAGGGCCTGATCGAGCAGCGCTTCGGCGCGCTGGCCTTCATGGAGAAGCTGCAGAAGAGCCCGGCGCAGGCGACGCTGAGCCAGAAGCTGCTCGACGCCGGCTTCTCGCCGGGGCTGATCCGCAAGCTCGGCGAGGCCCTGCCCGCCGATGTCGCCGACCCGATGGCTTGGGCCGCCGGCGTGCTCGAGCGCAACCTCGTCGCCGCCGAGCAGGAACCCGCGCTCGAAGACTTGGGCGGCGTGTTCGCGCTGATCGGCTCGACCGGCGTCGGCAAGACGACGACCACCGCGAAGATCGCCGCCGCGTTCGCGACGCGCCACGGCGCCGGCGCGCTCGGGCTGATCACGCTCGACGCGTACCGCGTCGGCGCGCACGAGCAGCTGCGCACCTACGGCCGCATCCTCGGCGTGCCGGTGCACACCGCGCACGACCGCGCCTCGCTCGACGACCTGCTTGATCTGCTCGCGGGCAAAAAGATGGTGCTGATCGACACCGCCGGCATGGCGCAGCGCGACAGCCGCACGCGCGAGCTGCTCGACATGCTGCAGCACCGCAGCATCCAGAAGCTGCTCGTCGTCAATGCGTCGGCGCAGGGCGAGACGATCGACGACGTGCTGCTGTCGTGGCGCGCCAGCGCCTGCCGCGGCGTCGTGCTCAGCAAGATCGACGAGGCCGTCAAGCTCGGGCCGGCCCTGGACGCGCTGATCCGCCACAAGGCGCACGTGATGGGCGTGGCCAACGGGCAGCGCGTGCCCGAGGACTGGCACCGCCTGTCGGCGCAGGCGCTGGTGCAGCGCGCGCTGCGCGCGAGCGCGCCCGCCGCGTGGCAGATGGGCCGCGACGACGTCAACCTCGTGTTCGCGGCGATGCCCGCGGCCGCCGCCGGGGCGCCGCTGCACGTCTGAACCCGCCGCGCCGCTGCCGATGATCGACTTCTACGCCTCGCGTCCGGGCCCGTTCGACCAGGCCGACGGCCTGCGCCGGCTGTTCGCGGCGTCGCGCGCGGTCTTCGTCGCGCTGGCCGCCAACGCACGCGTGCCCTTTGCCGGCGTGCTGATCGAGCGGCTGACGACGGCGTTCGCCGCGCTCGGCCGCCACGTGCTCGTCGTCGACGCGGCCGAGACGTCGCCCGCTGCACCCGAGCTCGCGTGGCTCGACCTGGCCGCGTGCATCGAGCCGCTCGCGCCGCACTTGTCGTACCTGCCGGCGCGCGGGCTGCCGCGGCGCCACGTCGACACGCGCGGCTGCGCCGACGGGCTGCTCGTCGCGCTCGCCGACGCCGCGCCGCAGGCCGACACCATCGTCGTGCACGCCGGCGCGAGCGACCTCGCGCGCCTGTTCATGCGCCGCGCGGTGCGCCCGGTGCTGATGGCCGCCGACCAGCCCGCCAGCGTCACCGAGGCCTACGCGAGCCTGAAGCTGCTCGCGCTGCGCAGCGGCTGGCGCGCGTTCGACCTGCTGCTCGCGGCGGCGCCGAACTCGCCGCGGCGCGAGCGCATCGCGCCGCGGCTGGCCGACTGTGCCGACCGCTTCGTCGGTGCCGTGCTGCACGACTGGGCCGTCGTCGACCCGGCCGCCGAGGCCGGCGACGTGCCCGACGCCGCGCTGCTGCGCCTGGCGCACGGTCTGCTCGAGACGCACGACGCGCCGGCCGCCGCCCCCGCTGCCCGCTTTCCCGTCGCGCCGGCCGACCGCATGCCGGCGTGGCACTGACCCCGGAGCCCCGACCGATGTACACCGCCAAAGGCCGACTCGACCACAGCGCCCTGCTCAAGCAGTACAGCCCGCTCGTGCGGCGGCTGGCGCACCAGATGATCGCCAAGCTGCCGGCCAACGTCGAGCTCGACGACCTGATCCAGGTCGGGATGATCGGGCTCAACGACGCGCTCGGGCGCTTCGACGCCGCGCAGGGCGTGCAGTTCGAGACCTTCGCGACGCAGCGCATCCGCGGCGCGATGCTCGACGAGCTGCGCGGCAGCGACTGGATGAGCCGCGGCAACCGCCGCCAGCAGCGCAGCATCGAGGCCGCGGTGCACAAGCTCGAGCAGAAGCTCGGCCGCGCGCCGACCGAGGGCGAGATCGCCAAGGAGATGGGGCTGAGCCTGGCCGAGTACCAGGACCTGCTCGGCAAGGTGCGCGGCACGCAGCTCGTCTACCTCGAGGACATGAGCGGCGACGACGGCGACGACAGCTACCTCGACCGCCACGTCGCCGACGAGGACGCCAACCCGATGGGGCTGCTCGAGGACCGCCGCATGCGCGAGGCGCTCGTCGAGGCGATCAAGAACCTGCCCGAGCGCGAGCAGTACGTGATGAGCATGTACTACGAGCAGGACATGAACCTGAAGGAGATCGCCGCCGTGCTCGGCGTGACCGAGAGCCGCGTGTGCCAGCTGCACAGCCAGAGCATCGCGCGGCTGCGCGCGCGGCTGCGCGACTGGTGAAGCGACCCCACCGACGACGCGAGGCACAAGCATGCTGACCCTTTTCCGCGCCAAGCCGGCCCCGGCGCCCGCGGCCGACGCGGCCGCCGCATCCACGACGACGGCGCCACCGCCCGCTGCCGCCGGCAGCGACGGCGCCCTGATGCACCGCCTGGCGCGCGAGACGGCGCAACTCGGTCGCGAAGCGGCCGAGGTGCGCGGCGTCATCGACGACACGCAGAAGGCGTCGGTGCGGCTCGCGCAGTCGCTGCAGGCGCTGGCGCAGCGGCTGCACGACGTCTCCGAGGTGCAGCAGGCCATCGGGGCGCACACCGCGCAGGGCTCGGCCGCGGTGGCCGGCGCGCGCGAGGCGGTCGAGGCCGTGGGCGGCGAAGTGGCCGGCATCGTCGACACGCTGCGCGAGGTGGCCGGCGCGGCCGGCGAGATCACGCAGATCGCGCTGCAGACGCGGCTCGTCGCGTTCAACGCCAGCGTCGAGGCCAAGCGCGCCGGCGAGGCCGGGCGCGGCTTCGGCGTCGTCGCCGACGCCGTGAAGGACCTGGCGGCCAAGGTCGAGGCGTCGTCGAAGGCGATCATGGAGACGGTCGGGCGCCTGGACGGGCGCATCGCCGCGCTGGCGCGCGAGATCCAGTCGCGCGAGGGCGCCGGCGACGACGCCGGTGCGGTGCACCGCGCGCTCGCGCAGGTCGACGCCGGCGTCGCGCGCATCGCCGAGGCGGCGCAGCGCAGCCGCGACGTGGTGGCCGACGTCAACCGCCAGATGGGCGCGATCGAGTCCGACATGCGCGCCAGCGCGAAGGCGCTCGACAGCGCGCTCGGGCGCAGCGAGGCCTTCCTGAAGGCGAGCGAGGCGCTGATCGAACTGGTCGCCGACGCCGGCATCGAGACCGAGGACACGCCTTACATCCGCGCCGCGCAGCAGGCGGCGGCGCAGATCTCGCAACTGCTCGAGGGGGCGCTGCGCAGCGGCGCGATCAGCAGCGCCGACCTGTTCGACGAGCACTACGCGCCGATCCCCGGCACCGAGCCGCAGCAGCACCTGACGCGCTTCGTCGCGCTGGCCGAGCGGCTGTTCCCGCAGGTGCAGGAGAAGGTGCTCGAGATGTCCGACAAGGTCGTGTTCTGCATCGCGGTGGACCGCAACGGCTACATCCCGTGCCACAACCGCAAGTACAACCAGCCGCAGCGCCCGGGCGACGTCGCGTGGAACACCGCCCACGCGCGCGGGCGGCGCATCTTCAACGACCGCACGGGACTGGCCAGCGCGCGCAACCAGCGCCCGTTCCTGCTGCAGACGTACCGCCGCGACATGGGCGGCGGGCGCTTCGTCGTGCTCAAGGAAGCCGCGGCGCCGATCACCGTCGACGGCCGCCACTGGGGCGGGCTGCGGCTGGCTTTCGAGTTCTGACGGCTGCGGCGGCGCTCGCGCCGCGCCGGGCCTTCGGTTAAGCTGACCCTCGCACCGCGCGGCCCGCGCCGGGGATGGCCCCGCGTCACCGCGCGCCACGACGAGGAGGCGGCATGGTCGACGCGTTCCACCCGATCATCTACGTGCGCGGCTACGCGATGACCGCCGGCGAGCGCGACGAGACCGCCGCCGACCCGTTCTGCGGCTTCAACACCGGCTCCACCGTCTACCGCGCCGCGGTCGACCGTGGCGCACCGGCGAAGAAGTTCGTCTTCGAGTCGCCGCTGCTGCGGCTGACGACCGACTTCGGCTACCGTGACGTCTACGAGAACGGCCTGGGCATCATGGACCCGGACTGGCAGCCGCCGCCGGGCCCCGACGGCGAGCCCGGCACCGGCATCGCACGCCGCTCGATCATCGTCTACCGCTACTACGACTCGGGCTCGAGGCTGCTCGGCGACGGCAAGGCGCGCGAGATCGAGGTCTACGCCAAGGGCCTGAGCGACCTGATCCTGCGCGTGCGCCAGCTCGTGTGCGCGCGCAAGGACGACGGCGTGACGCCGGCGAGCTTTCGCTGCTATCTCGTCGCGCACTCGATGGGCGGGCTCGTCGTGCGCGCGTTCCTGCAGAACGCACGGCTGGGCGACGACCGCGCGCGCCGCAGCGTCGACAAGGTGTTCACCTACGGCACGCCGCACAACGGCATTGAGGTGCTCGGCATCAACGTGCCGTCGTGGCTGAGTGCCAGTGAGATCGACACCTTCAACCGCGAGCGCATGGCCAAGTACCTCGACCTGGCCGAGCCGTACAAGCGGCTCAAGCGCGTGGACCTGCTGCCCGAGCGCGCGTTCCCGTCGCAGCGCTTCTTCTGCATGGTCGGCACCAACCGCGGCGACTACGAGGCGGCGATGGGGCTGTCGCGTGCGTTCGCCGGGCACGGCAGCGACGGGCTCGTGCGCATCGAGAACGCGCGCGTGTGGGGGCTCGACGACGCCGGGCAGATGACGGCGCCGGCGCCCACCGCGTACGCCTACCGCGCGCACAGCGGCTTCTTCGGCCTCGTCAACAGCGAGGAGGCGTACCAGAACCTGACGCGCTTCCTGTTCGGCGACCTGCGCGTCGACATCTGGGTCGACGTCGACGAGGTGCGGCTGCCGAAGGCGCTGCAGCGCAAGAAGGTCGAGGCGCTGTACCAGTTCGAGCTGCTCGCCGGCCCGCGCGGCAAGCGCTGGTACCTGACGCGCCGCGTCGCCGAGGAGGACTCGCCGGCGTGCCGCACGCACGCGCAGCTCGCCGGCGGCACCCGCCCCGGCGACCGCAACGTCTACCTGTCGACGGTGTTCCTCGCCAACCGCGCGCGCGTCAACCCCGAGCGTGCGTCGCTCGCGTATGCGATGACGCTCGGCGTGCGCGTGCCCGACTACCAGGTCGACCAGCGCTTCTGGGCCGACGAGCACTACGAAGGCGGCTACCTGTTCCGCGACACCGCGATCATCGAAATGGTGCCGCCGGCGCAGCCCGGGCACGACTGGGTCGTGAACCACGGCTGGCAGAGCGAGACGGCGACCCGTGCGCGGCACGCGCTGTCGTACGACCAGCTCAAGAGCGGCCAGATCCAGTTCACGATCCCGTTCGACAGCGGCGCGGACCCGGGCATCGCCGGCCACATCCGGCTCGTCGCGCAGGCCTGGAATGTCTGACCCGCTGGATCCCGTTGGAATGGGGCACGACGACGACCGCACCGGCCGGCCGCCCGATGCCGCGTGCCTGGCACCGACCGCGCTGCTCGACAGCGACCACCCCGACGTCGTCGCGTTCGCGCGCCACCACGCGGTGGGCGCGAACGACCGCGAGCGCGCGGTCGCGCTGTACCTCGCGGTGCGTGACGGCTTCCGCTACGACCCGTACCGCATCGACCTGTCGCCGGCGGGCATGCGCGCGAGCACGGTGCTGGCCACCGGTCACGGCTGGTGCGTGCCGAAGGCGGCGCTGCTCGCCGCCGCCGCGCGCGCGGCGGGCATCCCGGCGCGCGTGGGCTACGCCGACGTGCGCAACCACCTGAGCACCGAGCGCCTGCGCCGCACGATGGGCACCGACGTGTTCATCTGGCACGGCTATGTCGACCTGTGGCTCGACGGCGCGTGGCGCAAGGCGACGCCGGCGTTCAACGTCGAGCTGTGCGAGCGCTTCGGGCTGCTGCCGCTCGAGTTCGACGGCGTGCACGACTCGCTGTACCACCCGTACGACCGCGCCGGGCAGCGCCACATGGAATACGTGCGCCAGCGCGGCAGCTTCGACGACATGCCGCTGGCGCGCATCGTCGCCGACTTCGAGGCGACCTATCCGCGCTGGGCGCTGCTGGCGGGGGGCACGTGCTTCGAGGACGACGTCGCGCGCGAGTGATGGCGCTGCGCCGGTGAGGCAGGTACCGGCGGCGCGCCCGCGCAACGGCGGCGCGGTGACTCAGGCGTGGGTCGTGCCGAAGCCGCTGCGCTCGCCGGTGCCGCTCGCCGAGTACAGCGCCGCCGGCGTCGCGGTCGACGGCATCAGCACGTCGATCGCGCGGTCGAGCGCGGCGGTTGCGCGCGCCAGCGACTCGCGCTGTGCGGCGACCTGGCCGCTGGCCAGCGCCAGGCGCTGGCGCAGTTCGAGCGGCACCGCGCCGCGTCGCGCGGCCTGCGCGAACTGCGCGACGGCCGCCGCCAGTGCGCGGTGTAGCGCGCTCGCGTGGCGTTCGATGTCCTCGCTGTCGCGTTCGCACAGCGCCCTGCCGAGCGATGCCAGGTGCTGCTCGACGGTGGCCAGCGCCGACTCGAGCACGGCGTCGGCGGCGGTCGGGACGGGGGCAGGGCGGAGGCTCGGTGCGGGGCTGGGCGGCATGACGGCGAGGGGCGCGCGCGGGCGCAGCGATGGGGAACGCCGCCGCGGCGGCGCGGCGGGGTTCAGCGCGACGAACGGTCGAGCAGTTCGCGCGCGTTGGCGATCAGCTTGTCGGCGATCACGTCGGCGTTGACCTCGTACTTGCCGTCGCGGATCGCCTGCGCGATGCGCTGCACCTTCTCGGCGTCGAAGTCGGCGTTGCCTTCGGTCACGGCCAGCGCAGTCGCCGAGAGTTCGACCTTCGCGCTCTCCTCCTGCCCGGCGGCCTGGGGTTTGGCCGGGGCCGCGGCAGCGGAAGAGCGCTCGCCGCCGACGGGGACGACGGCAGCTTTGGGCTCGAGCGGGCCGATCTTCATGGTGTGCTCCAGCGGTCGGCGGGGGCCGACCCATTCAACATGTCGGTGGTATCGGTGCGCGGGCGCCCGACTTGAGGGCTGACGGGGCCGATTGTGCGCCCGCCCCCCGAAACGCGGGGGACGCCGGTGGCGGCGGGCGGGCGGCGCGTCACAGGGTCACCTCGACGCGCGACGGCGCCACCGGCACGCCGGTGACGATGCGCCCGCTGTCGGTGCGCACGCGCACGCGCTGGCCTTCGATGCCCGCCGCCATCGCCTGACCCTGGCCGCTGATGCGGTAGCCGCGCCCGACCGCGACGACCTGCACGACGTCGCCGGCGGCGAACCACTGGCGCGCCCGCAGGTCGGCGGCGCGCACCGGCGCGCCGGCGGCCAGCGGCCGCGCGAGTGTGCGCCCGAGCAGCAGCGGCTGCTCGACGACACCGCCGGCGGCGAGGTCGACCTCGGCGCGGCGCAGGTGCGCCGCCTCGAGTTCGGTGCCGGCGGCCAGGTCGGCCGCGGCGACCCAGCCCGGCGCCAGGACCTGCACCGTCGCGGGCAGGTGCACGTGCCAGCGCGTCGGCCCGGCGGTGCAGCGCAGCCCGACGCGCACCGCGCCCCACGCCGACGCGGGCCACTGCGGCTCGATGCGTTCGCACGGCGCGAGCCGCAGCCGCGCGTCGAGCCGGCCCAGTTCGACGACGGTGCGCGCACCCGGCGGCACGCGGGGATGCGCGGCGGCCGCCTGCTGCAGCGTGGCGCGCAGCTGCTCGCGCAGCGCCGCGTCGGGTACCTCGGCGACGGCCGCCTGCGCCACGGCGGCGAGCGACGCGGCGGCCAGCGCGAGGCCGGCGCCGACACGCGCGCACAGCCGGGACGCGAAGCGCACGACGTCCACGCGCCCGCTGCCTCGGGGGCTGGGCACGGCGTCGCGGCGGGGTCTGCGATGGACTTTCACGCCCGCCAATGTAGGCCGCCGCCACCGGCACGAGGCGCGGAATTGGCCGCTCGAGCCCGCCCTTATCCGGGTCAAGGCGCGCAGGGCGCTGCCCACAATGACCCGCAGTCCATCCGCCACGGGAGCCCCCCGTCCAGCCATGCTGCCACGCCTCGGTCAGGTGCTCGATTTCCAGTCGCAGGCGCTGCTGCTGCGCGCCGAGCGCCAGCGGCTGATCGCCAGCAACATCGCCAACGCCGACACGCCCGGCTACCAGGCGCGCGAGATGGATTTCGCGCAGGCGCTGCGCGAGGCCACCGCCGGCGTCGCGCCGGCGGGCACGGTCGCGCGCACGGCTCCCGGGCACATCGCGCCGGCCGCGAGCCTCGGTGGCGAGCGCCACCTGCGCTGGGCCGCCGCGAGCCAGACCAGTCTCGACGGCAACACCGTCGACATGGACCGCGAGCGCGCCTCGTTCGCCGACAACGCCGTCAAGTACGAGGCCGCGCTGCGCTTCATCAACGGCAGCGTGCGCACGATGCTCGACGCCATCAAGGGCCAGAGCCAGTGAGCCACTGAGCGCTACAGGAGTCCGCCATGAGCCTGATGAACATCTTCAGCGTCGCCGGCAGCGCGGTCAGCGCGCAGAGCCAGCGGCTCAACGTCGTCGCGTCGAACCTGGCCAACGCCGACACCGTCGCCGGCCCCGACGGCCAGGCCTACAAGGCGCGTCAGGTCACGTTCGCGACGCACTTCTTCGGCGACACCGGCAACGCCGGCGTGCGCGTGAGCACGGTGCGCGAGGACAACACCCCCGGGCGGCGTGTGCACGACCCCAAGCACCCGGCGGCCGACGCCGAGGGCTACGTGACCTACAGCAACGTCAACGCGGTCGAGGAAATGGTCAACATGATTTCGGCGTCGCGCTCGTACCAGAACAACGTCGAGGTCATGAACACGACCAAGCAGCTGCTCACGCGCACGCTGCAGATGGGCCAGTGACGCGATGGCCGCGATCGACGCCCTCGCCACCGCGACCGCCGCTGCGACCGGCACGTCCACGACGTCGCGCAGCGACGTCGACGCGCAGGACCGCTTCCTCAAGCTGCTGGTCGCGCAGCTGAAGAACCAGGACCCGCTGAACCCGCTCGACAACGCGCAGGTCACGAGCCAGATGGCGCAGATCCAGACGGTGGCCGGCGTCGAGCGGCTGAACACGACGGTCGAGTCGCTGTCGGGCCACTTCGCGCAGATGCAGGCGCTGCAGGGCGCCTCGCTCGTCGGGCGCGACGTCGTCGTCGAGGGCGACCGGCTGTCGCCCAACGATGCGGGGCTGGTCCAGGGTGGCTTCGAGCTCGCGCAGCCGGCCGACCGCGTGCGCGTCGAGGTGCTCAGCCGCGCCGGCCTCGTGATCGACACCGTCGACCTCGGCGCGCTGGGCAGCGGCCGCCACGGCTTCGAGTGGGTGCCTGCCGCCGGCGTCGACGCGACGCTCGGCGAGCGCTTCCGCGTCGTGGCCAAGAGCGGCACGACCGCGGTGGCCGCGACGCCGCTGATGCGCGACCGCGTCGACGCCGTCGTCGCCGGCGACGTGCTCACGCTCGAGCTGCGCCACGCCGGCAGCGTGCCCTACGCCGCCGTCAAGGCGTTCAACTGACCCGAAACACCGAAGCGCCATACAGCGAAAGGACGTCCCATGGCATTCCAGCAGGGCCTGTCGGGCCTGAACGCGACGAGCAAGAACCTCGAGATCATCGGCAACAACGTCGCCAATGCGAGCACGTTCGGCTTCAAGGCCTCGCGCGCCGAGTTCTCCGACATGTACGCCGCCGCGCTCAACGGTGCGGGCGCGAACTCGATCGGCATCGGCGTCAACCTCGCGGCGGTCGCGCAGCAGTTCACGCAGGGCAACATCAGCGTGACCGAGAACGCGATGGACCTCGCGATCAACGGCGCCGGCTTCTTCCAGGTCACCGACGGCATCAACCCGGTGATGTACAGCCGCAACGGCCAGTTCAAGGTCGACCGTCAGGGTTACATCGTCAACAACCAGGGCCTTCAGCTGATGGGCTACCCGGCCGACGGCACCGGCGCGATCATGCCGGGTACGGCCGTGGCGCTGCAGCTGCCTACCGCGGGGGTCAACCCGCAGGCCACCGGCAGCATCGTGATCGAGTTCAACCTCGACTCGCGCTCCGGCCCGGTGGACACCGCGCCGGCCGTCAACTTCAGCGACCCGACGACGTACAACAACGCGACGTCGCTGACCGTCTACGACGCGCTCGGCCAGGACATCGCGCTGACCTACTACTTCCAGAAGGCCGACCCGTCGACCATCGTGCCGCCCGACCCGGTCGGCGTGACGCGCTGGAACGTGTTCGCGACCGCCAACGGCACGCCGCTCAACAGCGCCGACCCCGACGACCCGGTGCCGGTCGCGCAGATGGTGTTCCCCGTCGACGGCACGCGCCCCGCGGTTCACCCGGTCGCTGCCGACGGCACGGTGGCGGCCACCCCGTCGCCCGACGGCACGGTGCCGCTGCCGATCGGGGTCACGACCAACCGCGCCGGTGCGCTGACGACACCGATCACGCCGACGCTCGACCTCGGCCGTGCGACGCAGTACGGCGCCGCGTTCGGCGTCACCAACCTGACGCAGGACGGCTACGCGCCGGGGCAGCTGTCGGGCATCACGATCGAGCCCAACGGCATCATCATGGCGCGCTACAGCAACGGCCAGAGCCAGCCGGCGGGCCAGATCGAGCTGGCCTCGTTCCGCAACCCGCAGGGACTGCAGCCGATGGGCAACAACGTCTGGGCGCGCACCTACACGTCGGGCGACCCGATCGTCGGCGTGCCCGGCGAGGGCAACATGGGCGTGCTGCAGGCCGGTGCGCTCGAGGAATCGAACGTCGACCTCACGGCCGAGCTGGTCAAGATGATCACCGCGCAGCGCATGTACCAGGCCAACGCGCAGACCATCAAGACGATGGACCAGGCGATGCAGTCGATCGTCAACCTGCGCTGACGGCCCCGTGCCACGCTGACGCCGACGGGAGCGCACGATGGACCGCATGATCTACCTCGCGATGTCGGGTGCGAAGGCGACGATGCAGCGCCAGGAGGTGCTCGCGCACAACCTGGCCAACGTGTCGACGACGGGCTTTCGCGCCGAGCTCGCGGCGTTCCGCGCCGTGCCGGTGCGCGGCGACGGGGCGTCGACGCGCGTGTACGCGCTCGAATCGACGGTGGGCTACAACCCCGACCCCGGCGCGGTGCAGCCCACCGGGCGGCCGCTCGACATCGCGATGAAGGGCAACGCGTGGCTCGCGGTGCAGGCGCTCGACGGCACCGAGGCCTACACGCGCGCCGGCGCGCTCGACCTCGACGCCGAGGGCAACCTCGTGACCAAGAACGGCCACCCCGTCATCGGCGACGGCGGCCCGATCACGGTGCCGGCGGGCACGCGCGTCGCGATCGCGCCCGACGGCACCGTCAGCGCGAGCCGCGACGACGGCACCAGTGCCGTCGTCGGGCGGCTCAAGCTCGTGACGCCGGAGGCGCCGCTGCAGCGCGGCACCGACGGGCTGTTCCGCGCCGCCGACGGCGAACTGCCGGCCGACGCCAACGCGCGCGTGCAGGACGGCGCGCTCGAGGGCAGCAACGTCAGCGCCGTCGAGACGATGGTCGCGATGATCACCGCGGCGCGCCAGTTCGAGCACCAGATGAAGATGCTGCAGACCGCCGAGCGCCAGGAGCAGCAGGCGATGCGGCTGCTGACGCCCAACGGCATGTGAGCCGCCCGGACTCGCGACGTCGAGGCGCCCCGCGGGGCGCCTTTTTCGTGTCCGGGGCTTGCCGGAAATGGGCGGTTGGCTAAAATATTGACAACTAAAGCAATTCGGTGCGCGTTGCGGCGCGCCGATCGCGCGGGAGACCGGCATGAAGATCGTCTGCATCGGCGGCGGCCCCGCCGGCCTGTACTTCGGGCTGCTGATGAAGCGGCGCCACCCGGCGCACGAGATCGTCGTCGTCGAGCGCAACCGGCCCTACGACACCTTCGGCTGGGGCGTCGTGTTCTCCGATGCGACGATGGAACACATGCGCCGCTGGGACCCCGAGACGGCGCGCGAGATCCAGCAGGCGTTCAACCACTGGGACGACATCGAGCTGCACTTCAAGGGCCGCGTGATCCGCTGCGGCGGCCACGGCTTCGTCGGCATCGGCCGCAAGAAGCTGCTCAACATCCTGCAGGCGCGCTGCGAGCAGCTCGGTGTGGAGCTGCGCTTCGAAAGCGAGGTCGACTCCGACGCCGACTTCCCCGACGCCGACCTGATCGTCGCCAGCGACGGCATCAACTCGAAGATCCGCACGAAGTACGCCGACGTCTTCCGGCCCGACATCGTCACGCGCCCCAACCGCTACATCTGGCTCGGCACGAACCGCCTGTACGACGCGTTCACGTTCCTGTTCGAGAAGACCGAGCACGGCTGGTTCCAGGCGCACATCTACAAGTTCGACGAGGCCACGAGCACTTTCATCGTCGAGTGCCCGGAGGACGTGTGGAAGGCGCACGGCCTGGACCGTGCCGACCCGCAGCAGTCGATCGCCTTCTGCGAGCAGCTGTTCGCCGCCAACCTGCAGGGCCACCGGCTGATGAGCAACGCGCGCCACCTGCGCGGCAGCGCGTGGCTGAACTTCCAGCGCGTCAAGTGCGAGAAATGGTGGCACCACAACGGCCGCCAGCCGGTCGTGCTGATGGGCGACGCGGTGCACACGGCGCACTTCGCGATCGGCTCGGGCACCAAGCTCGCGATCGAGGACGCGATCGAGCTGACGGCACAGTTCGACGCCGCCGGCCACGACGCCGCGCGCATCCCCGAGGTGCTCGAGCGCTATCAGGCACTGCGCGAGGTCGACGTGCTGCGGCTGCAGAACGCGGCGTGGAACGCGATGGAGTGGTTCGAGGTGGTCGGCCGGCGCTACGCCGACACGCTGCCGCCCGAGCAGTTCATGTACTCGATGCTCACGCGCAGCCAGCGCATCAGCCACGAGAACCTGCGCCTGCGCGACGCGCGCTGGCTCGAGGGCTTCGAGCGCTGGTTCGCCCGCAGCGCCGGCGTCGAGGTGCCCGAGGGCACCCGCCCGCCGCCGCCGATGTTCACGCCGTACACGGTGCGCGGCGTCACGCTGAAGAACCGCGTCGTCGTCAGCCCGATGGCGCAGTACTCGGCGGTCGACGGCGTGCCCGGCGACTTCCACCTCGTGCACCTGGGCGCGCGTGCGCTCGGCGGCGCCGGCCTCGTGTTCGCCGAGATGACGTGCGTCAGCCCCGAGGGCCGCATCACGCCCGGCTGCCCAGGGCTGTACACCGCCGAGCAGGTGCGCGCGTGGAAGCGCATCGCCGACTTCATCCACACGCACACCGACGCGAAGTTCGGCATCCAGATCGGCCACAGCGGTGCCAAGGGGTCGACGCGCGTGCCGTGGGACGGCCCCGGGATGGACCACCCGCTGGCGGCGGGCAACTGGGAGATCGTCTCGGCGTCGCCGCAGCAGTACCTCGAAGGCGTCAGCCAGATCAGCCGTGGCATGACGCGCGCCGACATGGACCGTGTCACGGCGCAGTTCGTGCGCGCCGCCGAAGGCGCGGCCGAGGCGGGTGCCGACTGGCTCGAGCTGCACTGCGCGCACGGCTACCTGCTGTCGAGCTTCATCTCGCCGCTGACCAACCACCGCGACGACGAGTACGGCGGCAGCCTCGCCAACCGGCTGCGCTACCCGCTCGAGGTGTTCCGCGCCGTGCGCGCGGTGTGGCCGCAGCACCTGCCGATCTCGGTGCGCATCTCGGCGCACGACTGGGTGCCCGGTGGCATCACGCCCGACGACGCGGTCGAGATCGCGCGGGCGTTCAAGGCCGCCGGCGCCGACATGATCGACTGCTCGAGCGGGCAGGTCAGCGCGAAGCAGAAGCCGGTGTACGGGCGCATGTACCAGACGCCGTTCGCCGACCGCATCCGCAACGAGGCCGGCATCGCGACGATCGCGGTCGGCGCGATCAGCGAGGCCGACCACGTCAACAGCATCGTCGCCGCCGGCCGCGCCGACCTGTGCGCCGTCGCGCGCCCGCACCTGGCCAACCCGGCGTGGACGCTGACCGAAGCCGCCAAGATCGGCTGGACCGGCGTCGCGTGGCCCAAGCCCTACCTCTCCGGCAAGGGGCAGATGGAAAGCCTGTTCGCGCGCGAGAAGGCGCAGGCCGCCGCGCCGGCCTTCAGGGAGCCGGCATGACGAGGCGCACCACCGCGCTGCGCCTGGCCGACGACCGCCTCGGCGCCGAGGCGCGCGCCGCCCACGACGACCACGTCGCGCTGCGGCTGTGGCTGCGGCTGCTCGCGTGCAGCAACGACATCGAGCGCGAGATCCGCCGGCGGCTGCGTGCGCGCTTCGGCATCACGCTGGCGCGCTTCGACTACCTCGCGCAGCTGTACCGCCACCCGCAGGGCCTGCGGATGAACGCGCTGTCGAAGTACCTGATGGTTACCGGCGGCAACGTCACCGGGCTGACCGACGAACTCGAGAAGGACGGCTGGGTGCGGCGCGAGAGCGACCCCGACGACCGCCGCTCGTGGCGTGTCGCGCTGACGCCCGAGGGCGCGCGCTCGTTCGAGGCGATGGCGCGCGAACACGAGGGCTGGGTCGTCGAGCTGCTCGCGCCGCTCGACGACCGCGCCCAGCACCAGTTGCTCGACCTGCTGGGCCGGCTGCGGCTCGGCCTGCACCGCGAGGAGTCCACGCATGACTGACCGCAAGCCGCTCGACCCGGCGCTGGCCGCCGGCAACCGCCGCCCGCTCGGCGACTGGCGCGCGACGCACTTCGAATGGACGGTGGCCGAGCGCGTCGGCACGATCACGCTGAACCGGCCCGAGCGCAAGAACCCGCTGACGTTCGACAGCTACGCCGAGCTGCGCGACCTGTTCGTGCGGCTGCGCCACGCGAACGACGTGCACGCCGTCGTGATCACCGGCGCCGGCGACAACTTCTGCTCCGGCGGCGATGTGCACGAGATCATCGGGCCGCTGATCGGCCTGCCGGCGCCCGAGCTGCTGATGTTCACCCGCATGACCGGCGACGTCGTCAAGGCGATGCGCCACTGCCCGCAGCCGATCGTCGCTGCCGTCGACGGCGTGTGCGCCGGCGCCGGCGCGATCCTCGCGATGGCCGCCGACATCCGCTTCGGCACGCCGCGCAGCAAGACGGCGTTCCTGTTCAACCGCGTCGGGCTGGCCGGCTGCGACATGGGCGCGTGCGCACTGCTGCCGCGCATCGTCGGCCACGGCCGCGCGAGCGAGCTGCTCTACACCGGCCGATCGCTGCCCGGCGACGAGGCCTACCACTGGGGCTTCTTCAACCGCCTGTGCGCGCCGGAAGACCTGCTGCGCGACGCGCACGCGCTGGCGCACGAACTCGCGCACGGCCCCACCTTCGCCAACGGCATCACGAAGACGATGCTGCACCAGGAGTGGGACATGGGCATCGACGCCGCGATCGAGGCCGAGGCGCAGGCGCAGGCGATCTGCATGCTGACCGAGGACTTCGGCCGCGCGTACCGCGCGTTCGCGGCGAAGCAGAAACCCGTCTTCCAGGGCGACTGACGATGAGCCTGCACGACGACCTCGCCTGGCCGTTCTTCGACGAGCGCCACCGCGCGCTCGCGCGCGAGCTCGACGCCTGGTGCGCTGCGCACCTGCACGTCGACCACGGCGCCGACGTCGACGCGACGTGCCGCGCGCTCGTGCGCGCGCTGGGTGAGGCCGGCTGGCTGCGCCACGCGGTGGCGGGCACCGCGCATGGCGGGGCGGGCGAGGCGATCGACACGCGCGCGATCTGCCTGATCCGCGACACGCTGGCGCGCCACGATGGGCTGGCCGATTTCGCGTTCGCGATGCAGGGGCTCGGCTCCGGCGCGATTTCGCTGGCCGGCACGCCCGCGCAGCGCGCCGCCGTGCTGCCGCGGGTGGCGCGCGGGGAGGCGATCGCCGCGTTCGCGCTGTCGGAGCCCGACGCCGGCAGCGACGTCGCGGCGATGCGGTGCGCCGCGCGCGTCGAGGGCGACGTCGCGATCCTCGACGGCGAGAAGACGTGGATCAGCAACGGCGGCATCGCCGACGTCTACGTCGTCTTCGTGCGCACCGGCGAGGCGCCGGGCGCGCGCGGCATCAGCGCGTTCATCGTCGAGGCCGGCACGCCGGGCTTCGAGATCGCCGAGCGCATCGACGTCATCGCGCCGCACCCGCTCGCGCGGCTGCGCTTCGCCGGCTGCCGCGTGCCGCTCGCGAACCGCATCGGTGCAGCGGGCGAGGGCTTCAAGATCGCGATGCGCACGCTCGACGTGTTTCGCACGTCGGTCGCGGCCGCCGCACTCGGCTTCGCGCGCCGCGCGCTCGACGAGGGCCTGCAGCGCGCGACGACGCGCCGGATGTTCGGCCAGACGCTGGCCGACTTCCAGCTCACGCAGGCCAAGCTCGCGCAGATGGCGACGACGATCGACAGCGCGTCGCTGCTGACCTACCGCGCCGCGTGGCAGCGCGACCAGGGCCGCGGCGTCACGAAGGAAGCGGCGATGGCCAAGATGGCCGCCACCGAGGGCGCGCAGCAGGTGATCGACGCGGCGCTGCAGATGTGGGGTGGCCTCGGCGTCACGCGCGGGCAGACGGTCGAGCGGCTGTACCGCGAGATCCGTGCGCTGCGCATCTACGAGGGCGCGACCGAGGTGCAGCAGCTGATCATCGCGCGCGAGCTGTTGAAAGCCCGGGGCACCGCGCCAAAATCGGCCGCATGAGCAAGGCGTTCACGAAGGAAGTCGACGCGCCCGCCGACGAGGACGACGACGTCGGCCTGCCGCCGCTGCCTGCTGGTGGCAAGAACTACATCACGCCGCAGGGCTACGCGGCGCTGCGCGCCGAGCTGCTGCACCTGCTCGACGTCGAGCGGCCCAAGGTCGTCGAGGCTGTGGCCTGGGCGGCGAGCAACGGCGACCGCAGCGAGAACGGCGACTACCTGTACGGCAAGAAGCGGCTGCGCGAGATCGACCGCCGCATCCGCTTCCTGACCAAGCGGCTCGACATCGCCGAAGTCGCCGACCCGTCTCTGCACCACGGCAGCGACCAGATCTTCTTCGGCGCGACGGTGACCTACGCGACCGCGAAGGGCGACGAGCGCACGATCACGATCAAGGGCATCGACGAAGCCGACAGCCTGAAGGGCGAGGTCAGCTGGATCGCGCCGATCGCACGCGCGCTGCTGAAGGCGCGCGAGGGCGATGAGGTGCAGCTCGTCACGCCGCGCGGGGTCGAGACGATCGAGGTGCTGCGCGTCGAGTACCCGCCGCCGGCGCGCTGAGCCGCGCTCAGGGCTTGATGCGCTGCGCGCGCAGCACCGACGGTGCGCGCTTGAGCGCGCGCAGCACGTCGGCCAGGTGCAGGCGGTCGCGCACCGCGAGCAGCAGCTTGAGTTCGACGGTCTCGCCGGCTTTCTCGTCACCCATCGCGATGTGCGTGATGTCGGCCTCGGCGCCGCTGATCGCGGCGGCCACGCGCGCGAGCACGCCCTTGCCGTTCTCGACCAGCACCTGCACGCCGGTCTCGAACGGCCGCGTCGGCTCTTCGGCCCACTCGACGGGCAGCCAGCGTTCGCTGTCGCGCTCCTTCAGGCGGCGCGCGACACCGCACTCGGCGGTGTGCACCGTCAGCCCCTCGCCGCGGCCGAGGTAACCGACGATCGCATCGCCCGGGATCGGCCGGCAGCAGGTGGCCATCTGCACCGACGCGCCCTCGCTGCCGTCGATCGTCACCAGGCCCTGCGTCGGCGCGTTGTCGTCGCTGGCATAGCGGCCCAGCGTCAGCGTCACGGCGTCGGGGCGCGCGCCGCGCTCGGCGAGCAGCTGCGCGACGCGCTTGGCGACGATGGTCGCGATCTTGCGCCCCTGGCCGATGTCGGTCATCAGCTCGGCGCGGTGGCGGTTGCCTGCCCAGCGCGCGACCTGCTGCCACAGCGCGGCGGCGTCCTCGTCGGCGGGGTCGGCCGACGGCATCGGCAGGCCCTCGGCGCGCAGCGCCTGCGCGAGCAGCTTCTCGCCCAGCGCGCGCGCCTCTTCCGCCTCCATCGTCTTCAGGTGGTGGCGGATCTTGCTGCGCGCGCGGCCGGTGCGCACGAAGTTCAGCCACGCCGGATTCGGCTTCGCGTTGGGCGCCGTGACGATCTCGACGACGTCGCCGCTCTTCAGTTCGGTGCGCAGCGCGACCGCCTCGCCATTGACCTTGGCCGCCACCGTGTGGTGGCCGACGTCGGAGTGGATCGCATACGCGAAGTCCACCGGCGTGGCGCCGCGCGGCAGCGCGAGGATCTTGCTCTTGGGCGTGAAGACGTAGACCGCGTCGGGGTAGAGGTCGACCTTGACGTGCTCGAGGAACTCGGCCGCATCGCGCGTCTCGTCCTGGATGTCGAGCAGGCTCTGCAGCCAGATCGTGCCCAGCCGCTGCGCTTCCTTCGGGTCGCGCACGTCCTTGGCCTTGTACATCCAGTGCGCGGCGATGCCGGCCTCGGCCACCGCGTGCATCGCCTCGGTGCGGATCTGGAACTCGATCGCGGTGCCGAGCGGGCTGACCAGCGTCGTGTGCAGCGACTGGTAGCCGTTGGCCTTCGGGATCGCGATGTAGTCCTTGAAGCGGCCCGGCACCGGCTTGTAGAGCTGGTGCAGCACGCCCAGCGCGGTGTAGCACTCGAGCACGTCGCCGACGACGATGCGAAAGCCGAAGATGTCGTTGACCTGCGCGAAGCTGGTGTGCTTCTCGCGCATCTTGCGGTAGATCGAGTAGATCGTCTTCTCGCGTCCGGCGATCTGCACCTTCATGCGCGCGGCGGCGAAGGTACGCTCGACGTCCTTGTGCACGCGCTCGACGAGGTCGCGCCGGTAGCCGCGCGAGCGCTGCACAGCCTTCGACAGCACCGCGTGCCGCCACGGGTGCAGGTGCTCGAACGACAGCTCCTGCAGCTCGCGGTAGGTCTGGTTCAGACCCAGACGGTGCGCGATCGGCGCGTAGATCTCGAGCGTCTCGCGCGCGATGCGCCCGCGCTTGGCCGGCGCCATCGCGGCCATCGTGCGCATGTTGTGCAGCCGGTCGGCGAGCTTGACGAGGATCACGCGCACGTCGCGCGCCATCGCCAGCAGCATCTTGCGGAACGACTCGGCCTGCGACTCCTCGCGCGTGTTGAACTGCAGCTTGTCGAGCTTGGTCAGTCCGTCGACGAGGTCGGCAGTGGCGGCGCCGAAGCGCTCGATCAGCTCGGCCTTGCCGACGCCGCAGTCCTCCATCGCGTCGTGCATCAGCGCGGCCATGATGGCCTGCGCGTCGAGCTTCCAGTCGGCGCACAGCCCGGCCACCGCGAGCGGGTGCGTGATGTAGGGCTCGCCGCTGGCGCGGAACTGCCCCAGGTGCGCCTCGTCGGCGAATTTGTACGCCTCGCGCACCTGCTTCAGCTCGGCTTTCGAGAGGTAGCCGAGCTTGTCGGCCAGCGCGGCGAAGGTCGCCGCGGTCGACGCGGCGGCGGGCTCCTGCGGCTTGCCGAGCGCGAGGCGAGGCAGCCCCGTCAGCGCGGAGGGCAGCAGCTCGGCGGCCAGCGACCGGATCCCCATACCCCAATTTAGCAGGCTGCGGCCGCGCGCGCCTCGCGCGGGTGCCCGGCGGGGCGCACAGCGCCGCGCGAGAACGACGAAGGGCGCCCGCAGGCGCCCTTCGTCGTGGGGTCGGACGCGCGGCGGCTCAGATCGGCACGCGGCGCAGCATCTCGAGGCCGACCTCGCCGGCGGCGATCTCGCGCAGCGCCGTCACGCCGGGCTTGTTCTTCGTCTCGATCTTCGGCGCATGACCCTGGCTGAGCATGCGCGCGCGGTACGTGGCGGCGAGCACCAGCTGGAAGCGGTTCGGGATCTTCTGCAGGCAGTCTTCGACGGTGATGCGGGCCATGGCGGTGCGACGGGGTCAGATCAGGTCGAGTGCGGCGAACACCTGCGACTTGTTGCGCTTCTGTGCCGCGTACTTGAGGCGCTGCGAGTGCACGACCGTCTTGAGGTCGAACAGCGCCGTTTCGAACAAGGCATTGATTATCACATAGTCGAAGTGCCGCGCCTGCGCCACCTCGGTGCGCGCGTTGGCCATGCGCTGCTCGATGACGTCGGGGCCGTCCTCGCCGCGGCGCAGCAGGCGCTGGCGCAGCTCGTCCCAGCTCGGCGGCAGGATGAAGATCAGCACCGCGTGCGCGAACAGCTGCTTGATCTGCAGCGCACCCTGCCAGTCGATCTCGAGGATCACGTCATCGCCGGCCTTCAGCCGCTGCTGCAGCTCGACGCGCGACGTGCCGTACAGGTTGCCGTGCACCTGCGCCCACTCGAAGAACTCGCCGCGCTCGACCATGTCGCGGAACGTCGCCTCGTCGACGAAGTGGTACTCGCGCCCGTCGCGTTCCTGGCCGCGCGGTGCGCGCGTCGTGTGCGACACCGACACCGACAGGTGCGCGTCGAGCTCGAGCAGCGCCTTCACGAGGCTCGACTTGCCGGCGCCGCTGGGTGCGGCGACGACGAACAGGTTGCCCGGGGTCTCGCTCGGGGAGGGGTCCATCGCCGTCACTCCAGGTTCTGCACCTGCTCGCGCATCTGCTCGATCGCGACCTTCATCTCGACCGCGATCGCGGTCAGCTCGAGGGCGGCCGACTTCGAGCCGAGCGTGTTCGCTTCGCGCTGCAGCTCCTGGATCAGGAAGTCCAGCCGCTTGCCGACCTCGCCGCCCTTGGCGAGCAGGCGCTCGATCTCGTCGAGGTGCGCACGCAGCCGCGCGAGCTCCTCGGCGACGTCGATGCGCAGCGCGTACGCCGCCGCCTCGTTGAGCGCGCGCTCGCGCAGGGCCTGCTCGCCGATGCTGGCGGCCGCGCCGGTGGCCTGCAGCGCCTCGTGCCAGCGCTCGACGAAGCGCTGCTGCTGGCGCTGCACGACGGCGGGCACCAGCGGCTCGGCCTGTGCCGCGAGTTCGCGCAGCCGCGCGACGCGTTCGGCGAGCACCGCGGCCAGACGCGCGCCTTCGCGCTCGCGCGCGGCGCGCAGCGACGCGATCGCGCGGTCGGCCGCGTCGAGCACGGCGTCGTCGGCGCGCACGGTGGCGCTGGCGCTGCGGCACCACTGCAGGGCCTCGTGCGTCGACAGCGGCGCGGCCTTCGGCAGCCACGACTGCACCTGCGACTCGAGCTGCGACAGGCGGTGCAGTTGATCGGCGGTGGGCTGCGGCCACGCGTCGGCGTCGTCGCGCGCGCTGCTGAGCCGCAGTTCGATCTTGCCGCGGCGGAACGCGCCGGCCAGGCGCTCGCGCAGCGCCGCCTCGAGCCCGCGCCATTCGTCGGGCAGGCGGAACGAGAGGTCGAGAAAGCGGCTGTTGACCGACCGCAATTCGACCGTCAGCGCCGCCGCCGTGGGCCCAGAATCGGCCCCGGAAACGGCCCTTGTCGCGGCACTGGCGTAGCCGGTCATGCTGTAGACTGACATCGCGCTATCGCCTTGCAAAACTCGATTATGTCAAAGCCCAAACCCGCCCCGTTGCCCGCAGGCACCGTGGTCGGCGGCTACCAGATCGTCAAGAAGCTGGCGGCCGGTGGTTTTGGCGTGGTCTACCTCGCCGAGGACGAGAGCGGCCACCTGGTGGCGATCAAGGAGTACCTGCCCGCGTCGCTGGCCGAACGCGACCCCGGCGAACTGGTGCCGCGCGTCAAGCCCGACAAGCTGCCGCTGTACCGCCTGGGTCTGAAGAGCTTCTTCGAGGAAGGGCGCTCGCTCGCGCAGATCAGCCACCCGAGCGTCGTCTCGGTGCTGAACTTCTTCCGCGAGAACGAGACCGTCTACATGGTGATGAACTACCTGCAGGGCGACACGCTGCAGGACTTCATCGTCACCGCGCGCGACTTGAAGCGCGACAAGGTGTTCCGCGAGAGCACGATCCGCAGCCTGTTCGACGAGATCCTGCGCGGGCTGCGCATCGTGCACCAGCACAAGATGCTGCACCTGGACATCAAGCCGGCGAACATCTTCATCACCAACGACAACAAGGCGGTGATGCTCGACTTCGGCGCCGCGCGCGAGGTGCTGAGCAAGGAGGGCAACTTCATCCGCCCGATGTACACGCCCGGCTTCGCCGCGCCCGAGATGTACAAGCGCGACGGCGCGCTGGGGCCGTGGACCGACATCTACGCGATCGGCGCGTGCATCTACGCGTGCATGCAGGGCTACCCGCCGAACGACGCGCCGCAGCGGCTCGAGAAGGACCGCCTCGCGCTGAGCCTGTCGCGGCTGCGCAATGTCTACTCCGACAACCTGATCGAGGTCACCGAGTGGTGCATGTCGCTCGACTCGCTGTCGCGCCCGCAGAGCGTGTTCGCGCTGCAGAAGGAGCTCGCGCGCGAGACCGAGCGCCGCTACACCAAGCTGAGCTTTTCCGAGCGGCTGAAGCTGCAGCTCGAGAACCTCAAGTCGGGCGCCAAGCCTTGATGCGCGCGGACCTCGCCGCCACCGCCTGACGCCGATGCGCTTCGCCGTCTACCAGGTCAGCCGCAAGGGCGGACGCGAGAAGAACGAAGACCGCATGGGCTACTGCTACACGCGCGAGTCGGGCCTGTTCGCGCTCGCCGACGGCATGGGCGGTCACCCCGAGGGCGAGGTCGCCTCGCAGCTCGCGCTGCAGACGCTGGCCGCGCGCTTCCAGCACGACGCCAAGCCGCGCCTGGCCGACCCGCAGCTGTTCCTGCGCGAAGGCATCCTCGCCGCGCACCGCGAGCTGCTGCGCTACGCGCAGCGGCGCGCGCTGCCCGACACGCCGCGCACGACGGTCGTCGCCTGCGTGCTGCAGGACGGCGCGCTGTGGTGGGCGCACTGCGGCGACTCGAGGCTGTACGTCGTGCGCGACGGCGCGCTCGTGGCGCGCACGCGCGACCACTCCTACGCCGAGCTGCACGAGGCGCTGACGCTGTCGACGACGGTCACGCCGTTCGGGCGCAACGTGCTGTTCACGTGCCTGGGCAGCCCGAGCGAGCCGATGGTCGACGCCGCCGGGCCGCTGCGCCTGCACGGCGGCGACCGCATCCTGCTGTGCTCCGACGGCCTGTGGGGCAATGTCGCCGACGCCGAGATCGCGGCGCAGCTCGGCCGCGGCACGATCTCGCACTCGGTGCCCGACCTCGTCGAGGCCGCACTGCGCGAAGGCGGTGCGAAGTGCGACAACGTCACCGCGATCGCCGTCGAGTGGGAGGGCGGCGACGACGCCGACGCGGTGTCGACGCAGGCGCTCGGCGAGGACCTGTTCGCGTCGAGCATCCAGACCGCGGCGCTCGGCGACGCGGCGGCCGACGATCTCGACGACGCCGAGATCGAGCGTTCGATCCA
The DNA here is from genome assembly GCF_022631395.1 of Calidifontimicrobium sp. SYSU G02091. Classification (NCBI taxonomy): domain Bacteria; kingdom Pseudomonadati; phylum Pseudomonadota; class Betaproteobacteria; order Burkholderiales; family Sphaerotilaceae; genus Azohydromonas; species Calidifontimicrobium sp. SYSU G02091. The sequence continues at coordinate 41,438 of NZ_JALBGB010000024.1, read as the reverse complement.
GGAGATCAACGAGGCGATCCGGCGCTCGGCCGAGAAGCGACACTGAGGCCGGCGGCCTGGGCCGCCGGTGTTCCCGTTCCCGAGAGGTTTTCGATGAGCTTCATGCGCACCCACGGGCGTGCCGCCGACGCGCTGCGTCCGGTCTCGCTGCAGCGGCACTACACGCGCCACGCCGAGGGTTCGGTGCTGGTGTCGTTCGGCGACACCCGGGTGCTGTGCACCGCGTCGGTCGACGAGAAGGTGCCGCCGCACAAGCGCGGCAGCGGCGAGGGCTGGGTCACCGCCGAGTACGGCATGCTGCCGCGCAGCACGCACACGCGCAGCGACCGCGAGGCCGCGCGCGGCAAGCAAAGTGGCCGCACGCAGGAGATCCAGCGCCTGATCGGGCGCTCGCTGCGCGCCGTCTTCGACCTCGCCGCACTCGGCGAGCGCAGCATCATCGTCGACTGCGACGTGATCCAGGCCGACGGCGGCACGCGCACCGCGGCGATCACCGGCGCCTTCGTCGCCGCGCACGACGCCGTCACGTGGCTGCAGCGCGAAGGCCGCATCGAGCGCTCGCCGATCCGCGACCACGTCGCCGCGGTGTCGGTGGGCATCGTCGAGGGCACGCCGCTGCTCGACCTCGAGTACGTCGAGGACGTCGCCTGCGACACCGACATGAACGTCGTGATGACCGGCAGCGGCGGCTTCGTCGAGGTGCAGGGCACCGCCGAGGGCGTGCCGTTCACGCGCGCCGAGATGGACCGCATGCTCGCGCTCGCCGCGCACGGCATTGCCGAGCTGGTCGCGCGGCAGCGCGCCGCGCTGGCCGGCTGACGGGGGCACGATGCGGCTGGTGCTGGCGTCGAACAACGCGAAGAAGCTCGCCGAGCTGCGCGCGCTGTTCGCCGACCTGCCGCTCGAGCTGGTCGCGCAGGGCGCGCTCGGCATCGCCGAGGCCGACGAGCCGCACGCGACCTTCGTCGAGAACGCGCTGGCCAAGGCCAGGCACGCGGCGCGTGCCGCCGGCGGCGCCGCGATCGCCGACGACTCGGGGCTGTGCGTCGACGCGCTCGGCGGTGCGCCGGGCGTCGTCTCGGCGCACTATGCGCCGGTGGCGCTGCCGCCGGGCGACCGCGAGGCGCAGCGCCGCGTGCAGGACGAGGCCAACAACGCGCGCCTGCTGCGCGAGCTCGACGGCGTGCCCGACCGGCGCGCGCGCTTCGTCAGCACGCTGGTCGCGCTACGCCACGCCGACGACCCCGAGCCGCTCGTCGCGTTCGGCCGCTGGGACGGCGTCGTGCTCGACGCACCGCGCGGCGCCGGCGGCTTCGGCTACGACCCGCTGCTGTACATCCCCGAGCTCGGCGCCACGGTGGCCGAACTCGACGCGGCGACGAAGAACCGCGCGAGCCACCGCGCCCGCGCCGCGGCTGCGATGCGCGAGCTGCTGCGCCAGGCCTGGCACCTTGGCTGAGCAGGTCGTTCGGCTGCGCCGCCGCGGCGACGTCGCGCTCGCCGCGCTGCCGCCGCTGACGCTGTACGTGCACCTGCCGTGGTGCCTGAAGAAGTGCCCCTACTGCGACTTCAATTCGCACGAGCTGACCCCCAGGCTCGCTGCGCTCCCTGCCGGGCGCCAGAGTCGCCCGGCCTTCGGGCCGTCCGGGTCCGCGCAGGCGGACCCGGAGCCGCGGCCCTCTGTCCCCCGTGGGGGCTCGCCGCGGACCGGGAAACCCGGATCCGCGTCGGTCTCGCTGGGCGAATCTCTCTTCGATGCGTATGTCGATGCACTCGTCGCCGACCTCGAGGCGTCGCTGCCGCTGGTGTGGGGCCGGCGCGTCGTCAGCGTGTTCGTCGGCGGCGGCACGCCGAGCCTGTTCCCGCCGGGGGCGATCGACCGCCTGCTCGCCGCGGTGCGCGCGCGACTGCCGCTCGAGCCGGGCTGCGAGGTCACGCTCGAGGCCAACCCGGGCACCTTCGAGCGCGAGCGCTTCCGCGCGTACCGAGACGCCGGCGTCACGCGGCTGTCGATCGGGGTGCAGAGCTTCGACGACGCGCTGCTCGCGCGCATCGGCCGCGTGCACGACGCGCGCCAGGCGATCGCCGCCGCCGAGGAGGCGGCGCGCACGTTCGACACCTTCAACCTCGACCTGATGTACGCGCTGCCGGGGCAGACGCCGGCGATGCTCGAGCGCGACCTCGCGCAGGCGCTCGCGTTCGCGCCGCCGCACCTGTCGGTCTACCACCTGACGCTCGAGCCGAACACGCGGTTCGCGACGCGCCCGCCCGAGGGCCTGCCCGACGACGACACGGCCAGCGAGATGCTCGACGCGATCGTCGCGCGCACCACTGCGGCCGGCCTCGAGCGCTACGAGGTGTCGGCCTTCGCGCGGCCCGGCCACCGCTGCGTGCACAACCTCAACTACTGGCGCTTCGGCGACTACCTGGGGCTCGGCGCCGGCGCGCACGGCAAGCTCAGCTTCCCCGACCGCATCGTGCGCCAGGTGCGCTGGCGCGACCCGGCGACGTACCTGCAGCGCGCGCGCGAGGGCCGCGCGGTGTCGAACGAGCACGCCGTCGGCGCCGACGAGCTGCCGTTCGAGTTCGTGCTCAACGCGCTGCGGCTGCGCGAGGGGTTCACGCTCTCGTTGTTCGCCGAGCGCACCGGCCTCGCGCCGTCGGTGATCGACGACGCGCTGCAGGCGGCGGCCGCGCGCGGGCTGCTCGAGCGCGACGGCGACGCGGTGCGCGCGACGCCGCTGGGCTTCGACTTCCTTTCGGACCTGCAGGCGATGTTCCTGCCCGCGGCGTCGGGAGAGCGGCTCAAACCCGGTTGAGCGCCATCCCGGCGGTCGCGCGCAGCCGCTCGATCAGGCGCGGCGCGATCTGCGCGAGCGGCAGCACCTCGTTGGCGGCGCCGGCGGCGATCGCCTCGCGCGGCATGCCGAAGACGACGCAGCTCGCCTCGTCCTGGCAGATGTTCCACGCGCCGGCGTCGCGCATCGCGCGCATCGCCTTCGCGCCGTCGCCACCCATGCCGGTGAGCATCACGCCGAACGCGTTGGGGCCGACGACGCGCGCCGCCGACTCGAACAGCACCTCGACCGACGGCTTGTGGCGGTTGACCGGCTCGCCGTCGCGCACGCGCGCGACGTAGTTCGCACCCGAGCGCTCGACCGACAGGTGCAGCCCGCCGGGGGCGATGTAGGCGTGGCCGGGCAGCACGCGCTCGCCGTCGGTGGCTTCCTTGACGCGGATGCGGCACAACCCGTCCAGACGCGCCGCGTAGCTGCGCGTGAAGCCCGGCGGCATGTGCTGCGTGATGACCACCGCCGGGAAGTCGGGCGGCAGCTGCACCAGCACTTCCTTCGTCGCCTCGGTGCCGCCGGTGGACGCGCCGATGAAGACGATCTTCTCGGTCGACAGCCGCCCCATGGCCTTGACTGGCACCGCGCTGCCCGGCGCGGCAGCGCCGTGCGCAGGACGCTCGGGCGGCGGCGGCGCGCGGCGCACCTGCGCGCGCGCGGCGGTGCGGATCTTGTCGGTGATGTCGTGCGCGAGCTGCTGCAGCCCGTCGGCGATGCCGATCTTCGGCTTGGCGACGAAGTCGATCGCGCCGAGCTCGAGCGCGCGCAGCGTCGTCTCGGCGCCGCGTTCGGTCAGCGTCGAGACCATCACGACCGGCATCGGGCGCAGCCGCATCAGGCGCGCGAGGAAGTCGAGCCCGTCCATGCGCGGCATCTCGACGTCGAGCGTGATCACGTCCGGATTCAGGGTGCGGATCGTCTCGCGTGCGGCCAGCGGGTCGGCGGCCGTGCCGACGCACGTCATGTCGGGTTCGCGGTTGATGATCTCGGCCAGCAGCGAGCGCACCAGTGCCGAGTCGTCGACCACCACCACGCGGATCTTGGCCATCGTCGCGGTCCCTCAGAACAGGTCCACCGAGCCGGCGCCCGAGGCCGGCGGCACGACGCGCTGCGCGGCCAGGCGCTCCTCGCGCACGACGGCGTCGGCGCTGGCCGGCGCCAGGCGCTTGACCATCGCCTTGCCGCTGGCCGGCAGGAAGCACACCTTGCGCGGGTAGACGTCCATCACGTCCTTGCTGACGACGGCGATGCGCTCCGTCTTCAGGTAGTCGAGCACGAACTGCGTGTTGCGCTCGCCGACGTTGAGGCTCGTCATGCCGCTGATCACCGCGCCGCCGCCGAAGACCTTGGCCTCCATCGTCGCGCGCGTGGCGCCGCGCTTGACGAGTTCGTTGATCAGCAGCTCCATCGCGTACGAGCCGTAGCGCCCGCTGGCGTCGCCGCCGCTGCCGACGTCGGGCAGCATGAAGTGGTTCATGCCGCCGATGCGGCGCTCGCGGTCCCACAGGCATGCGGCGATGCACGAGCCCAGCGTCGTCATGATCAGCACGTCGTCGTCGTGGACGAAGAACTCGCCGGGCAGCACCTTGACGGCAGCGTTGCCGAAGAACGCGTCGTGATAGAAGAACGAGGCCTCACCCGGGCGCCGCGGCCGTGCGCGCAGCTGCTCGAGGCGCCGCTGCGCGAGCGTGGGGACCGATCCGGCGGCGGGGGCGGGGCGGGCGATCGCCGTGCTCATCGTGCGCCTCAGACGCGTTCGTAGACCGTCTTGCCGCGCAGCCGGAACAGGTCGCGCGACTCGTTGAAGTTCTCGGAGTGGCCGACGAACAGCAGCCCGCCGGGCCTGATCACGCCGTGCATGCGCTCGAGCACGCGCCGCTGCGTCGGCGCGTCGAAATAGATCATCACGTTGCGGCAGAACACGAGGTCGAACGGCTCGCCGAGCGACCACACCGGCTCCATCAGGTTGAAGCGCCGCCACTGGATCGTGCGCGCGAGCTCGGGCTTGACGCGGATGCGCCCGCTGTTGGGGCCGGTGCCACGCAGGAAGTGGCGCTTCAGGCGTTCGGGCGTGAGGCCGCGCGCACCCTCGTCGTAGACGCCGCGCTGCGCGGTCGCGAGCACGCGCGTGTCGATGTCGCTGGCCAGGATCGTCGCGCGCGCGCCGCCCAGCGTCTCGGCGGCGACCATCGCGATCGAGTACGGCTCCTCGCCGGTGGACGCCGCGCTGCACCAGATCCGCCACGGGTGCTGTGGCCGAGCTCGCAGCTCGTCGGCGAGGACGTCGAAGTGGTACGCCTCGCGGAAGAACGAGGTCAGGTTCGTCGTCAGGCAGTTGATGAACTCCTGCCACTCGGCGTCGCCCGCGGCGCCGGTGTGCTGCTCGAGCCAGCCGAGGTAGCTCGAGAAGCTCGGGTGGCCGGTCTCGCGCAGCCGCCTCGACAGCCGGCTGTAGACCATCGCCTGCTTGCCGGCGTGCAGGCTGATGCCCGCGCGCTGGTGGATCAGGCGCCGCACGCGTTCGAAGTCGTTCGCGCTGAACGCGAATTCGGCGTCGAGGCGGTCGACGAGGGACGGAGTCTGCATCGGGAGCGTGGTCGTCGGTGGCTGCCGGTGGCAGCCCGTGTTGCGGCGGCAGTGTGCCGGCGGCGCGGCGCGGGTGAGCGGGCGAACAGCGCGGCCTTCGCCCGGCTGATCGGGCCGGCGGGCAGTGCGCGCTGGCTACACTGCCGGCTGATCCCACCGCCTGCTGCCTGCACTGCTGCGCTTGGATGCTCCCGACGCCCGCCGCGCCGACGCCGCCCTGAGCGAGGTCACGGCGGCGCTCGACCTGCGCGCAGCGCTGCAGCTGGTCGCGCAGTCGGGGCGCACGCTGCCCGAGCCGCGCGGCGCCGCGCCGTGGCTGCAGGCGCTGATCGACGCCCTGTGCGAGCTGTCGAGCCGCGATCCGCTGACCGGACTCGCGAACCGGCGCCAGTTCGAGCTGGCGCTGGCGCAGGAGCTGGGCCGCGTCGCACGCTCGGGCGACCCGTCGCTGCTGCTGACGCTGGACATCGACCACTTCAAGCGCATCAACGACACGCACGGCCACGCGGCCGGCGACGCCGTGCTGAAGGCGGTCGCGGCGCGGCTGCTCGAGTGCGTGCGGCCGATGGACACCGTCGCGCGTGTGGGCGGCGAGGAGTTCGCGATCGTGCTGCCGCACTGCTCGCCGAGCTTCGGCCCGACGGTGGCCGAGCGCATCCGCCGGCGCATCGAGGCGCAGCGCATCGCGCTGCCCGACGGCCGCGAGATCAGCGTGACCGTCAGCCTCGGCGGCGCGTTCGCGCCGCCGTGGGTGCGCTCGACGCCGGCGCTGTGGCTCGAGCGCGCCGACCAGCAGCTCTACCGCGCGAAGGCCGAAGGGCGCAACCGCGCGTGCTTCGAGCCGGTGACGCAGGTCGAGGTCAGCGCCGAGGAACGGGGGCTGCTGTTCAGCGCCCCGATGCCGTTGCAGGACTTGGAATGACCGACCCGAACGCAGTCGCCCGCCGCGCCGTCGTCACCGCGATCACCAGCGGCAAGGGCGGCGTGGGCAAGACTTTCGTCAGTGCCAACCTCGCCGCGTCGCTCGCGGCCGCCGGCGAGCGCGTGCTGGTGCTCGACGCCGACCTTGGGCTGGCCAACCTCGACGTCGTGCTCAACCTCGCGCCCAGGGTCACGCTGCACGACGTGATCGCCGGGCGCGCGGCGCTCGACGACGCGCTCGTCGACGCGCCGGGCGGCTTCACGGTGCTGCCTGCCGGCTCGGGGCTGGTCGAGTACTCGCGGCTGACCGCCGACGTGCGCGACCGCCTGCGCCAGGTCGTCGACGAACTGCGCCCGCGTTACGACCGCGTGCTGCTCGACACCGGCGCCGGGATCTCCGACGTCGTGCTCTACACGGTGTCGCTGGCCGACGAGGTGCTCGTCGTCGCGACGCCCGAGCCGACGTCGCTGACCGACGCCTACGCGACGATCAAGGTGCTGGCGACGACGCAAGGGCGGCACCACGTGCGGCTCGTCGTCAACCAGGCCACGGGCGCGGGCGACGGGCGGCGCGTGTGCGCGCAGCTGCAGCGCGTCGTCGCGCGCTACGTCGATCCGGCGGTCGGGCAGGCGGTGCACATCGAATTGGTCGGCGAGGTGCCCGACGACGCGTCGGTGCGCGAAGCGGTGCTGCGGCGCGAGCTGCTCGTCGAGGTGTTTCCGGGCTGCGCGGCCGCGCAGGCGCTTGCTGCGGCGGCAGCGAGAATGCGCGCATGACGCTGCCGACCGACGACACCCCGGCCACCGAAGGCGCGACCGCGTTCGACCTCGTCGGCGGCGAGCCGGGCGTGCGCGCGCTCGTCGACCGCTTCTACGACCTGATGGACCTCGAGCCGGCGTATGCCGGCATCCGCAGGCTGCACCCGACGACGCTCGACGACTCGCGCGACAAGCTGTTCTGGTTCCTGTGCGGCTGGCTCGGCGGGCCGAACCACTACGTCGAGCGCTTCGGCCACCCGCGGCTGCGCGCGCGGCACCTGCCGTACCCGATCGGCATCGCCGAGCGCGACCAGTGGCTGGCGTGCATGCAGCAGGCGATGCGCGAGCAGGGTCTGCCCGACGCGCTGTCGCAGCGCCTGACGGCGGCGTTCTTCAACACCGCGGACTGGATGCGCAACCGCGGCGGCTGAGCGCCGCGGGCGCGCGCGCTCAGCCGGCGCTGGATGCGCTGGCGGCGCTCTTGCGCGGCGCCTTGCGCGCCACCGTCTTGGCCGCCGCCGTCTTGCGGGCCGCTTGGGCCGGCGCCTTGGCCGCTGTCTTGCGCACTGCCGGCTTCGCCGCGCCGGCCGCTGGTGCCTTGCGCATCGCGGCGACTTGCGCGCTGAGCGTGTCGATGCGCTTGATCAGCGCGTCGACGTCGCGGCTCGACGGCACGCCGAGCCGGTGCAGCGCCTTCGCGACACGTTCCTCGAAGATCGCCTCGAGCTTGTCCCACTTCTGGCCGGCCTTGGCGGTGACGCCGTCGGCCATCGCCGTCATCTTGCCGGCGACCTCGCTGATGCGCTCCTCGGCCACCGCCTGCGTCTTGCGCTGCAGGCTCAGCCCTTCCTTGACCAGCGTCTCGAAGACCTTGCCGCCTTCGGCCTGCGCCTTCGAGAACGCGCCCATGCCGGCGAGCCAGATCTGCTGCGCCGAGTCCTTGACCGCGGCGGCGAGCTGGCTGTCGAGCAGGCCGGCGGACGAGGCGGCTTTCTGCTTCTGGGCCATCTTCTGGAGCTTTTTGACCATCTGGAGCTTCCTCTCGGGGTGCGTTCGACAGGGGTGGCGGCACACCCCGGCACCGCCTCGGACCGCAAAAGTGTAGGAGGCCGACGTCGAGCGCGCAGCCGAATTCTCTAGGGCCGTGTCTCTACGCGGCACGCGCGGCGTGCGGGCAAACGCGCAGCGAGGCGCCGGCGCGGCCACACCAGAATAGCCTCGCGGCGCCCCACCGATCACTGCGGCGCAGGAGGACCCCCACGATGCATTACTTCGTCACCGGTGCGACCGGTTTCATCGGCAAGCGGCTGGTCAAGACGCTGCTCGCGCGGCGCGGCGCCGTCGTGCACTTCCTGCTGCGGCGCGAGTCGGAAGGCAAGGTCGCCGACCTGCTGGCGTATTGGGGGGTGGGCAAGACGCGGGCGATCCCGGTCTACGGCGACCTGACGGCCAAGCGGCTCGGGGTCGGCGCCGACGACCTGAAGGCGCTCAAGGGCCAGATCGACCACGTGTACCACCTGGCCGCCGTGTACGACCTCGAGGCCGACGCCGACAGCCAGATCGCCGTCAACGTCGAGGGCACGCGCGCGGCGGTCGAGTTCGCGAAGGCGATCGACGCGGGTCACTTCCACCACGTCTCGTCGATCGCCGCCGCCGGGCTGTACGAGGGCGTGTTCCGCGAGGACATGTTCGACGAGGCCGAGAACCTCGACCACCCGTACTTCATGACCAAGCACGAGAGCGAGAAGATCGTGCGCCGCGAGTGCAAGGTGCCGTGGACCGTGTACCGGCCGGCGGCGGTGGTCGGCGACTCCCGGACGGGCGAGATGGACAAGATCGACGGCCCGTACTACTTCTTCAAGCTGATCCAGCGCATGCGGCAGATCCTGCCGCCGTGGTTCCCGTCGGTGGGCCTCGAGGGCGGGCGCATCAACCTCGTGCCGGTGGACTTCGTCGTCGCCGCGCTCGACCACATCAGCCACCAGAAGCGGCCGAGCGGCCAGTGCTTCCACCTCGTCGACCCGCAGGGCTACCGCGTCGGCGACATCCTCGACGTGTTCAGCCGCGCCGCGCACGCGCCGAAGATGAACGTGTTCGTCAACGCCGCGCTGTTCGGCTTCATCCCGAAGAGCGTGCGCAAGGGGCTGATGGCGCTCGCGCCGGTGCGGCGCATCCGCGACGCGGTGATGAAGGACCTCGGCCTGCCCGAGGACGTGCTGATGCTCGTCAACTACCCGACGCGCTTCGACCGCCGCGAGACCGACAAGGCGCTCGCCGGCAGCGGCATCGAGTGCCCGAAGCTGCACGACTACGCGTGGCGGCTGTGGGACTACTGGGAGCGCCATCTCGACCCCGACCTGTTCATCGACCGCTCACTGAAGGGCGCAGTGGGCGGCAAGGTCGTGCTCGTGACCGGCGGCAGCTCGGGCATCGGGCTGGCGGCGGCGAAGAAGTTCGCCGAGGCCGGCGCGTTGACGATCATCGCCGCGCGCGGCGAAGACAAGCTCGCCGAGGCCGTCAAGGAGATCGTCACCCACGCGAAGGACAAGGGCACCGCCGACCCGAAGGTGTTCAGCTACCGCGTCGACATCGCCAACGAGGCCGACTGCAACGCGTTCGTCAAGACGCTCGAGGAGGTGCATGGCGGCGTCGACTTCCTCATCAACAACGCCGGGCGTTCGATCCGCCGCGCGATCGAGTCGAGCTACGACCGCTTCCACGACTTCCAGCGCACGATGGACCTGAACTACTTCGGCTGCCTGCGCGTGACGATGGGGCTGCTGCCGGGGATGGTCAGAAAGCGCAAGGGCCACGTCGTCAACATCAGCTCGATCGGCGTGCTGACCAACGCGCCGCGCTTCAGCGCCTACGTCGCGAGCAAGGCCGCGCTCGACGCGTGGACGCGCTGCGCGGCCAGCGAGTTCGCCGACGTCGGCGTCACGTTCACGACGATCAACATGCCGCTGGTGCGCACGCCGATGATCGCGCCGACGAAGATCTACAACAACGTGCCGACGCTGAGCCCCGAGCAGGCGGCCGAGATGATCGTCCGCGCTTGCATCGAGAAGCCGGTGCGCATCGCGACGCGGCTGGGCATCACCGGCGAGCTGCTGCACGCCGTCGCGCCGCGCATCGCGCAGATCATCATGAACACGACGTTCCGCATGTTCCCCGACAGCGAAGCCGCCGCCGGCGGCAAGGGCGACAAGCCGAAGCTGTCGCCCGAGGCGATCGCGCTGCAGCAGATGATGCAGGGCATCCACTTCTGACGCGGCGGCGGCCGACCGCGCCGCCTTGGGGCGGCGCCGCGACGCGCGCCGGTCGAAGGCGACCCACGCGTCAGTGCGGCCCGCGGCAGCGGTGGACCTCGACCGTGACGTGGGTCAGCCCCGCGATCGCCTCGAGCCGCTGACGGTAGGCGAGCGCGTCGAGCGGGCGGTCGGCGACGACCGAGGCGGCGACGCACCAGGCCCGCGGGCCGACCTGCCACACGTGCAGGTCCGACAGCGTCGCATCCCCGTCGGCCTCGATCGTCGCGCGCACGCGCTGGCGCAGCGCCTCGTCGGCGGTGGCGTCGACGAGCGCGCGCGAGGCCTGCGCGAGCACGCCCGCCGCCCAGCGCGCGATCAGTACGGCCGCGACGAGCGCGACCAGCGGATCCAGCCAGCCGATGCCGAACCACTTGCCGGCGGCCAGCGCGACGATCGCGAGCAGTGACGTGACGGCGTCGGCGACGACGTGCAGGTACGCGGCGCGGAAGTTGAGGTCGTGGTGCCCGTGGGTGTGCCGGTGCCCGTGTGCGTGGGCATGGTCGTGGCCGTGATGGTGGGCGACGGCATCGCCGTCGGCACGGCCGCGCTCGAGCAGCCAGACGCTGGCGACGTTGACGACGAGGCCGATCACGGCGACGACCATCGCCTCGTCGTAGGCGATCGGGCGCGGTGCGCGCAGCACCGCCACCGCGTCGACGAGCAGCCACAGCGACACGGCGACCAGCAGCAGGCCGCTGGTGTAGGCAGCGAGCATCTCGATCTTCCAGCCGCCGAACGCGTAGGCCGCGTTCGACGCCGCGCGGCGCGCGAGCAGCGCGGCCATCGCCGCCCCGCCGAGCGCCGCGGCGTGCGTGCCCATGTGCCAGCCGTCGGCCCACAGCGCGAGCGAGCCGCTCCACCAGCCCGCCGCGATCTCGACCACCATCGTCGCCAGCGTCAGCGCCGTGACCGCCCACAGCGCCCGCCCGCGCGCCGCCGAGCCGGCGTCGACGAAGGCGTGGTCGTGGCGGAACGGGGCCAGGTCGTGGACGTGCATCGCGACGATGTTACGCACTGGACAGCCGGGGACATCGCGGCGTGGCTACAGTGATGGCATGCCTCGCCGGCCCACGATCGCGCTCGACGCCGACGGCGTCCTCGTCGACTTTCACCACGGCTACGCCGAGGCGTGGCGGCGCGCGTTCGGCGCGCGGCCGGCCGAGCGCGACCCGCTCGCGTACTGGCCGATGGACCGCTGGGCCGTCGAGCGCCTCGAGGGCGCGGCGCGCCGGCACTTCTGGCGCTACTTCGACGAGGAGTTCTGGCTGCACCTGCCGGCGCTGCCCGGCGCCGTCGAGGCCTGCCACCGGCTGCACGACGCGGGCTTCGACCTCGTGTGCGTGTCGGCGCTCGACGCCGCGTGGCAGAGCGCGCGGCTGCGCAACCTGCGCGCGCTGGGTTTCCCGATCGAGCGCGTGATCGCCACCGGCCACCACGCCGGCGAGCGCAGCCCGAAGGCCGACGCGATCGCCGAGCTGATGCCCGAGGCCTTCGTCGACGACTACCTGCCGTACCTGCGCGGCGTGCCCGATGCCGTGCACCGCGCGCTGGTGCTGCGTGCGCCCAACGGCAGCCCGAACGAAGGGCCCGAGCTCGTGCTCGCACACACGACGCACGACGACCTCACCGACTTCGTCGACCACTGGCTCGCGCGCGACGCACGGTGAGCTGGCGCCGGGCGGGCGCCGTTCAAGGCGCCTTCGAGATCGCGGTGACGGTGTAGTTGCCGTCGATCTTCGCGGCGTCGAACTTGACCCTGTCGCCGACGGCGACGCGGTCGAGCATCGCCGGGTCCTGCACGCGGAACACCATCGTCATCGGCGGCATCTCGAGGCTCTTGATCTCGCCGTGCTTGAGCGTGATCTTGCCCTGTGCCTTGTCGATCTTGCGCACTTCGCCGTCGGCGCTTTGGGCGACGGCGGCGGTGGCGGCCAGTGCCAGTGCGGCAGCGGCGATGCGGATCTTCGTCATGGTCGTCTCCGTGGCTTCAACGATAGCGGGCCCAGACGCGGCTCGTGCCGTCGCGCAGCACGAGCAGCACGTCGTAGGGGTCGCGGCGGTCACCGTACTCGGGCCCGTCCATGCCCGGCGAGCCCACCGGCATGCCCGGCACTGCGATGCCGATCGCGTCGGGCTTGTCGGCCAGCAGCCGGCGGATGTCGCGCGGCGGCACGTGTCCTTCGACGACGTAGCCGCCGATCAGCGCCGTGTGGCACGAGCCGTACTTCAGCGGCAGCCCCAGGCGCGCGCGCATCGCGGTGTTGCCGATGTCGTGCGCCTGCACGCGAAAGCCCTCGCGCTGCAGGATCGCGATCCAGTCGTTGCAGCAGCCGCAGCTCGGCGACTTCCACACCTGCAGCACCGGCAGCGGCGTGGCCGCCCGGCCGAGCGCGGGCACCGCCGCGGCAGCCAGCGCGGCGGCGGTGCGCAGCCAGCGGCGGCGCGACAAACGGTCCTGGCTCATCGTGTCACTCCTTGACGGTGATCGCCGCGCGCATCCCGGCGTCCCAGTGGCCGGCGACGAGGCAGCCGGCGAGGAACTCGCCCGGCTCGGTGAAGCGCCAGGTCAGGCGCTGCGTCTTGCCCGGCGGCACGTGTGCCATGTAGGGCGCGTCGTGCTCCATGTCGGGATGCTTCTTCATCGCCTCGGCGTGGGCGACGAGCTCGGCCTCGGTGCCGATCACGAACTCGTGCATCACCTTGCCGGCATTGTGGACGACGAAGGTCACCGTGTCGCCGCGCTTGAACTCGAAGCGCGCCGGCTCGAAGCGCATCGTGTCGCGCATCGTCACGCGGATCGTGCGCGTCGCGTGCTTCGGGTCGCCCTGCATGCCCCACGCATGGCGCTCGGTCGAGATCGGCGCATTCGCGGGCTTGGCGGCGTGCGGCTCGTTGCCGTGCGCGAGCGCCGCGAGTGGATGCGCGAAAGGCAGCGCGAGCGCCAGGCTCAGCAGGATCGTCTTCAAGGTCGGTGTCCTCCATGCGGCTTGACGGCGCGCCACGGCGCGCCGCGGTGGTCGTGCACCTCGGAGCCGTCGGTGTTCGACGTCGGCGCGCGGTGCGGGTTCACCGACACGCCGGTCCACTCGTACGCGACGGTACCCGGCGGGTGCCGGTACCAGCCCGGGTCGCGGTAGTCGTCGCGCGCGAGGCCCTCGCGCACCTTGATGACGGTAAACATGCCGCCCATCTCGAGCGGGCCGAACGGCCCGCGGCCGGTCATCATCGGCAGCGTGTTGTCGGGCAGCGGCATCTCCATCTCGCCCATGTCGGCCATGCCGCGCTCGCCCATCACCATGTAGTCGGGCACCAGCTGCTGGATCTTGTGCACGACGTCGCGGTGGTCGACGCCGATCATCGTCGGCACGGCGTGGCCCATCGCGTTCATCGTGTGGTGGCTCTTGTGGCAGTGGAAGGCCCAGTCGCCCGGCTCGGTGGCGACGAACTCGATCGCGCGCATCTGGCCCACCGCGATGTCGGCCGTGACCTCGGGCCAGCGCGATGCCGGGTTGGTCCAGCCGCCGTCGGTGCCGGCGACGACGAACTCGTGGCCGTGCATGTGGATCGGGTGGTTGGTCATCGTCAGGTTGCCGACGCGGATGCGCACGCGGTCGCCCAGCCGCACCGGCAGGCTGTCGATCCCGGGGAACACGCGCGAGTTCCAGCACCACAGGTTGAAGTCGAGCATCGTCATGACTTTCGGCGTCGCGCTGCCCGGCTCGATGTCGAACGCGTTGAGCAGGAAGCAAAAGTCGCGGTCGACCTCGGTGTAGCCGGGGGTGCGCTTCGGGTCTGTCGGGTGCGTGACCCACAAGCCCATCATGCCCATCGCCATCTGCACCATCTCGTCGGCGTGCGGGTGGTACATGAAGGTGCCGCTGCGCCGCGCCTCGAACTCGTAGACGAAGGTCTTGCCCGGCGGGATCTGCGGCTGCGTCAGGCCGCCGACGCCATCCATGCCGCTGGGCAGCCGCTGGCCGTGCCAGTGCACCGCGGTGTGCTCGGGCAGGCGGTTGGTCACGAACAGGCGCACCTTGTCGCCCTCGACGACTTCGATCGTCGGCCCGGGCGAGGAGCCGTTGTAGCCCCACAGCTGCGCCGTCATGCTCGGGGCGAGCTCGCGCAGCACCGGCTCGGCGACGAGATGGAATTCCTTCCAGCCGGCGTTCATGCGCCACGGCAGCGTCCAGCCGTTGAGCGTCACCACCGGGCGGTACGGACGCCCGCTCGCGGGCTGCAGCGGCGGCGCCATCGTGTTCGCCGGCGGCGCGACGGGCGCTTCGGGCACGGCGGCCAACGCGGCGCGGCCGACCGCGGCGGCGGCGACGGCGGCGCCGCCGAGGAAGAGTCGGCGCGTCGTCATCAGTGGTCTCCTTTCGCGGCGGCCTTCGCGGCCGCGGGGCCGGCGAGCGCGGCACCGGCCGCCGGCGCGCCGACGATCGCGGCGTCGAGCGCCGTGTGCGCGAGCCAGAAGTCGCGCTGCGCCTCGATCGCGCCGATCACGGCGTGCACCTGCGCGCGCGCATCGGCGAGCAGCTCGAACACGCCGACGAGCATGCCGTTGTACTTCAGCAGCATCTCGTCGGTGACGGTGCGCGCCAGCGGCACGACCTCGTCGCGGTAGTGCCGGGCGAGGTCGTGCGCGGTGCGGTAGGCGACGTAGCGCTCGCGCAGCACCGACGTCGCGTCGGCGCGCGCCTGCTCGAAGCGCGCGCGCGCCGCGAGCACCTGCGCCGAGGCCGCCTCGCGGCGCGCGCGGCCGGTGTCGAACACCGGCAGCGGCAGGTGGATCTCGAAGCCGCGGCCCTTCTCGCCGCCGCCCGCTTCGCGCACCGCGGCCAGCTCGACGTGCCACGGCGCGGCGGCGGCCAGCGGCTGCCCGCGTTCGGCGGCGGCGAGCTCGAGGCGCGCGACGCGCAGGTCGAGTCGGTCCTCCACGGCACGGCGGCTGACGTCGTCGGCCGTGCGCGGCTCGGCGGGCAGGTCGGGCAGCCGCTCGGGCAGCGCGAGGCGCTCGGCCTCGTCGGCGTCGAGGCCGAGCAGGCGCACCAGCGCCTCGCGCTCGGCGGTCGATGCGGCCAGCGCGCGCGCCAGCTGCGCCGTCGCGTCGGCGAGGAAGGCCTGCTCGCGCGCACGCTGCAGGCGGCTGAAGTTGCCCACCGCCTGCATCCGGCGCGCGAGCTCGGCGCTGGCCTCGGCGGCGTCGCGCACCTGGCGGTGGTAGGCCACGAGCTGCTGCGCCGCGACCGCCCGCACCCACTGCTGGCGCACCACGGCCGTGTGCGCGAGCACGTCGCGCGCGAGTTGCCACTGCCGGCCCTGCACCGTGCGCTGGGCGGCATCGCGCCGCGCCGGCAGCGTCAGCAGTTCGGTCAACCCGATGCCCAGCGTGCGCGTCAGGTCGACCTCGCCGCCGGTGACGATGCGTTCGAACGCGAAGAACGGGTTCGGCGCCGCCGCGGCCTGCACTGCCGCGGCCTGCGCCTGCCACGCGTCGGCGAGCAGCGCCTGCATCGCCGGGCTCGCCTCGAGCGCGAGCCGCACGGCGGCGGCTTCGTCGAGCGGCGCCGCGAGCAGGTGCGAGCGCAGCGCGCGACGCCCGTCGTGTGCAGCGTCGGTGGTCGCCAGCACCGGCGCGATGCCGTCGACGCGCAGCGACTGATCGCGCGCGACACCGGTCGCGTCGTCGGCCGGCACGCTCGCGCAGCCGGCGAGCACGCCGGCGGTGGCGAGCAGCAGCGTCAGCGCCGGCCTCATCGCGCGGCCTCCGCGCCGCCCTGGTCGTGACGGTGGGTGGGCGTCGCCACGCCACCGGCCGGCGGCGGCGGGTCCCCGGCGCGCCCGCGCAGGTGGCCGGCGTGGCCGCGCAGCGCGCCGACGAGCGCATTGGCCTGCACCCAGCCGACGGCCTGCGGGTCAGCCGGGTCGGTGGGCGAGGGCGCTGCGCGGAACGCCGAGGTGTAGTGCAGTCGTGGCGGCGGCAGCGTGAGGCCGGCGTCGGCCGCCGGCGCGGCACCGGCCGGCACGGCGGCCAGCGCGGTGGCGAGTCCGCAGGCGGCGGCCGCGGCGCTGGCGGTCGCGCGCCGCAGGGAAGAGCGAAGCAGGATCATCGTCGTCGAGGCTGGATCGATCACCGTCGCGCGGCGACCGGCGCACGCGCGTCGTCGAGGTGCGCGCAGAAGGCGCGCGCACGGGGTGGCGCCCTGCCGCGGCAGGGGCGCGGGGTGTTCAGCCTCGGGGAGGGCGGTACAGCGGCGCGGGGTCGACCTGCGGCGCCGGCGCAGGTGCCGCCGACGGCAGCGACTGTGCAGGGCCCGACCCGGGGTCGAACACGGGCGCCGCGATGACCGCGGCGCTGCCGTGACACAGGTCGCACAGCGTGCAGGCGACCCCGTCGGCGTCGTGCGGCGCATCCGCGAGACGCTCTGCCGCCGCGTCGGCCGGCGTGGTGAGGTCGTCCGCGTGAGCGTGGCACGGCGGCGCGGCATCGGCGTGCGCCGGCACGCCGGCCACGTCCGGCAGGTGCATCACGGCAGCGGCCCACGCGCGCAGCGGCAGCAAGGCGACCAGCAGCCACCACAGCACGACGAACCGGCGAGCCGACCCCGACCTCATGGCCGCCAGCTTAGCGCAAGGCCGACGGCCCCGTGGCGCGCGCCGAGATGCGCCGTGCCGCCGCAGGGGCCGCGCAGGGCCTTTTCTACAATCGCGGGCTCCATGCCCACCCGGCCCGTGCGCCGGCCGCCGCGATGACCATCCCGCACCCCCCCGATGAGCACCGGCTCGACCATGTCTCTGCGCGCGACAAGGCCGAGATCCTCGCGCAGGCGCTGCCGTACATCCGCAAGTTCCACGGCAAGACGATCGTCGTCAAGTACGGCGGCAACGCGATGACCGACCCGGCGCTGCAGCAGGACTTCGCCGAGGACGTCGTGCTGCTCAAGCTCGTCGGGCTGAACCCCGTCGTCGTGCACGGTGGCGGGCCGCAGATCGACGAGGCGCTCGCGCGCGTCGGCAAGAAGGGCACCTTCGTGCAGGGCATGCGCGTGACCGACGCCGAGACGATGGAAGTCGTCGAGTGGGTGCTCGCCGGCCAGGTGCAGCAGGACATCGTCGGCCTGATCAACGCCGCCGGCGGCAAGGCGGTGGGTCTGACCGGGCGCGACGGCGGGCTGATCCGCGCGCGCAAGCTCAAGATGGTCGACCTGAAGGACCCGACGATCGAGCACGACGTCGGCCAGGTCGGCGAGATCGAGTCGATCGACCCGAGCGTCGTCAAGGCGCTGCAGGACGACCAGTTCATCCCGGTGATCTCGCCGCTGGGCTTCGGCAAGGACAACGAGAGCTACAACATCAACGCCGACGTCGTCGCCGGCAAGCTCGCCGAGGTGCTCAAGGCCGAGAAGCTGATCATGCTGACGAACACGCCCGGCGTGCTCGACAAGAACGGCAAGCTGCTGACCAACCTCAGCGCGCGCGAGATCGACGCGCTGTTCGCCGA
Organism: Calidifontimicrobium sp. SYSU G02091; assembly: GCF_022631395.1. Classification (NCBI taxonomy): domain Bacteria; kingdom Pseudomonadati; phylum Pseudomonadota; class Betaproteobacteria; order Burkholderiales; family Sphaerotilaceae; genus Azohydromonas; species Calidifontimicrobium sp. SYSU G02091. The sequence continues at coordinate 23,511 of NZ_JALBGB010000024.1, read as the reverse complement.
CGGCACGATCTCGGGCGGCATGCTGCCGAAGATCGGCAGCGCCCTCGACGCGGCGCGCAACGGCGTCAACGCGGTGCACATCATCGACGGGCGCGTGCCGCACGCGATGCTGCTCGAGGTGCTGACCGATTCGGCCTACGGCACGATGATCCGCAGCCATTGAGCGGCCCCGTCCCGAAGCACCTTCGGCGCTCCCCGCCCGACGGGGCGCCGCCTGCGGACCGGCGACGCCGCATCCGCCGCATCCGCCGCGTCCGCGCGACCGGCGCAGCGCCTGTTCGGCCTGCGTCGCCCGCGCGCCGGGCGTGCCGAACGCCCGTCTGGCTGTTCGACCTCGACAACACGCTGCACGACGCGACGCACGCCGCGATGCCGGGCATCAACGCCGGCATGACGGACTACATCGTCGAGTTCCTCGGCGTCGACCGCGAGCAGGCCGACGCGCTGCGCCGGCACTACTGGCGCCGCTACGGTGCGACGCTGCTCGGCCTCGTGCGCCACCACGGCGTGCGCGCGTCGCACTTCCTGCACTACACGCACCGCCTGCCGGGGCTCGAGGCGCGCGTGCGCGGCCACGCGCACGACGTCGCCGCGCTGCAGCGGCTGCCGGGGCGCAAGTTCATCCTGACCAATGCGCCGCGCGCCTACGCCGAGCGCGTGCTCGCGGCGCTGGACATCGGGCACTGGTTCGACGGCGTGTTCTCGGTCGAGGACATGCGCATGTTCGGTCAGCTGCGGCCCAAGCCCGACGTGCGCATGCTGCGCCGGCTCGTCGCGTCGCTGGGGGTCGCGCCGTCGCAGTGCGTGCTCGTCGAGGACACGCTCGAGCACCAGAAGGCCGCACGGCGCGTGGGCCTGCGCACGGTGTGGATGCAGCGCTGGCTGCGCCGCGGCGCGCCGGCGCGGCCGGCGGGCCGGCCGGCGTACGTCGACCTGCGCGTGCGTCACCTGCGTGCATTGTGGCGGCTGTGCGCCGGCGGCGGCTGATGCGACTTCGTGCACGCCGCCCGCGGCGGTGGCCGCCGTCGGTGTTTACCTGCCCCGGGGGGCCGCCGGGGCGTGTGCCAGAATCTTTTCGGCTCTGCGAGCCGCCTTCGCACGCGCCCGACGCCGACCCTGCACCATGCCCGACCAGCCTCTGCCGCCTGCCGAGATGACCACCGAGCCGGTGGCCGTACACGAAAGCGCGGGCAGCCATCCGGTGGCCGAGGCGGCGCCGGCGCGCAAGCGCCCGAAACCCGGCGAGCGTCGCGTGCAGATCCTGCAGGCACTGGCCGCGATGCTCGAGCAGCCCGGCGCCGAGCGCATCACGACGGCCGCGCTGGCGGCCAGGCTCGACGTCAGCGAGGCGGCGCTGTACCGCCACTTCGCGAGCAAGGCGCAGATGTTCGAGGGACTGATCGAGTTCATCGAGTCGAGCGTGTTCGGGCTGGTCAACCAGATCGTCGAGCGCGAGCCGTCGGGCGTTGCGCAGGCGCAGAAGATGCTCGCCGTGCTGCTGCAGTTCGGCGAGAAGAACCCGGGCATGACGCGCGTGATGGTCGGCGACGCGCTGGTGTTCGAGCACGAGCGCCTGATGGCGCGCATGAACCAGTTCTTCGACAAGCTCGAGGCGCAGCTGCGCCAGAGCCTGCGGCTGGGCGCCGAGGCCGCCGGCTCGCCGACGCCCACCGTCGACGCGCAGGTGCGCGCCGGCGTGCTCACCGCGTTCGCCGTCGGCCGCCTGCAGCGCTACGCCCGCTCGGGCTTCAAGCGCAGCCCGACCGAGCACCTCGACGCCGCGCTCGCGCTGCTGACGCACTGAGGCGCGCGGTGGCGGCGACGGCCACCGTCGACGTCGGCGGCGAGACGCTCGTGCTGCTGCCCGAGCGCGCGGCGCTGCTGCCGCGGCACGCGACGCTGCTCGTCGCCGACGCGCACGTCGGCAAGGCGGTGAGCTTCCGGCGCCTGGGCGTGCCGGTGCCGCGCGGCACGACGACGCAGACGCTGGACGCCCTGTCGCAGCTCGTCGAGCGGCACGCGGTCGCGCGCGTCGTGTTCCTCGGCGACTTGCTGCACTCGCCGCGCGCACACGCGGCGTCGACGCTCGGCGCGCTCGCGCGCTGGCGGCAGCGGCACGCGGCGCTGGCGCTGACGCTGGTGCGTGGCAACCACGACGACCGTGCCGGCGACCCGCCGCCGGTGCTTCGCATCGACGTCGTCGACGAGCCGTGGCGGCTCGGCGGCCTCGCGCTGGCGCACCACCCGCGGCCGGTGCCCGGCGCCTACGTGCTCGCCGGCCACCTGCACCCTTGCGTGCACCTCGGCCGCGGTGTCGAGCGGCTGCGGCTGCCGTGCTTCGTGTTTGGCGACGATGTCGGCGTGCTGCCGGCTTTCGGCGCCTTCACCGGCATGCACGCGGTCGACCGGCGCGCGGCGCGCCGGCTGTTCGTCGTCGGCGACGGCGAGGTGCTGCCGATCGAGCCGGACGGCGGGCTTTCGCGTCGACGCCAGTCGGCTGCGCGATGATGCCGCCAACGTGGAAGGGGAGCCGACGATGACATGGCTGCGCCGTGGGCTGGGGGCGATCGTCGCCTGGATCGGGCTGGCGATGCTGGCGGGCTGCACCGGCGTCGTGCCGCCGGCCGATGCGCTGGTGGTGACCGGTTCGCTGAGCTACCGCGCGCGCATCGCGCTGCCGCCCGACGCGCAGGCGGTGGTCGAGCTGCGCGACGTCACCGCGCCGGGCGACGGGCGCGTCGTCGCCGAGCGCCGCTGGGCGACGCAGGGGCGGCAGGTGCCGCTGCCGTTCGAGCTCGCCGTCGACCGGCGCGCGCTCGTCGACGGCCGGCGCTACGCGCTGCGTGCCGCGGTGCTCTTCGACGGCCGCCCGGCGTGGGTCTCCGACACGGTGACGGTCGACGTGCGCGTCGCGGGGCCGGTCGCACTCGGCACGCTGTGGCTCGCGTCGGCGCCGGACCTCGCGTTCGCGAGCGCGTGGCAGTGCGGCGACGTCGAGGTCCGGCTCGGCATCGGCCGCGGCGAGCGCGTGACGATGACGGTCGGCGCGCGCCGCCACGAGATGCGCCAGGTGCCCACCGCGTCGGGGGCGCGCTACGAGGCGGTCGACGACCCGACGACGTGGCTGTGGACCCGCGGCGACCGCGCGACGCTGTCGCTGCGTGGCCGTGCGCAGCCCGAATGCGTCGCGCAGACGCCGCCCGCCGGTGGTACGACGCCGCCGACGGCGTGGACCGCGCGCGGTCACGAGCCGAGCTGGCGCCTCGACGTCGATGCGCGCCGGCTCGTGCTCGAACTCGACGTCGGTCGCCGGCGCATCGAGGTGCCGGCGCCGCCGGCGCAGCCGCTGCGCGACGGCTGGCGGCAGGTCACGACGACGCGCGACGGGCCGCTGGCGGTCACGGTGCGCGAGCGCGTCTGCGCCGACGTGGCCACCGGCATGCCGCACCCGCTGCAGGTCAGCGTCAGCCTGGGGGCGCGCACCTACAGCGGCTGCGGCGGCGACCCGCGCGAGCTGCTCGTCGGCGACGAGTGGCGCGTCGAGCGGCTCGACGGGCGCGCGCCCGTCGACCGCTCGCGCATCACGCTGCGCTTCGGCAACGACGGGCGGCTGACCGGCTCGGCGTCGTGCAACCGGTTCAGCGCGCCGTGGCAGCTGCACGGCGAGGGGCTGCGCATCGGGCCCGCCGTGGCCACGCGCATGGCCTGCCCGCCGCCGCTGATGGACCAGGAAGATCGCTTCCTGCGCCTGCTCGAGCGCGTCACGCGCTTCGAGATCGCCGCCGACGGCGCGCTGGTGCTCGTGGCCGGCGACGGGGACCGGCTGGTCGCACGTCGCTGAGGCGGCGCGGGGCGCGCCGTCGCAGCGCCACCGATACACTGCCGCCCTTCGCGACCCACCGCCCGCCCGGCATGACCCTGCCCGCCGATGCCCTGCTCGCGCTCGTCGAGCGCGCCGAGCGCCTGCTCGACCGCCTCGACGCGGTGCTGCCGCACCCGCCGCAGGCGCCCGACTGGGGCGCGTCGATCGCGTTTCGCTACCGCAAGCGCGGCGGCAGCGGGCGGCTCGAGCCGGTGCGCCACGTCGCGACGATCCGGCTGGCCGACCTGAAGGAGGTCGAGCCACAGAAGGAGCGCCTGGTGCGCAACACGGCGCAGTTCGTCGCCGGGCGCGCGGCCAACAACGTGCTGCTGACCGGCGCGCGCGGCACCGGCAAGAGCTCGCTGATCAAGGCCTGCCTGAACGAGTTCGCGCCGCAGGGGCTGAGGCTGATCGAAGTCGACAAGGCCGACCTCGTCGACCTGCCGGACCTCGTCGACCTCGTCGCGGGCCGGCCCGAGCGCTTCGTGGTCTTCTGCGACGACCTGAGCTTCGACGAGGGCGAACCGGGCTACAAGGCGCTGAAGTCGATCCTCGACGGCTCGGTGGCACAAGCGAGCGACAACGTGCTGATCTACGCGACCAGCAACCGGCGCCACCTGCTGCCCGAGTACATGCGCGAGAACCTGACCTATACCCACACCGACGACGGCGAGGTGCACCCGGGCGAGGTCGTCGAGGAGAAGATCTCGCTGTCGGAGCGCTTCGGGCTGTGGATCAGCTTCTACCCGTTCAGCCAGCAGGAGTACCTCGCGATCGTCGCGCAGTGGCTGCGGCACTTCGGTGTCGACGAGGCGCGCATCGACGCCGCGCGCTCCGAGGCGCTCGTGTGGGCGCTCGAACGCGGCTCGCGCTCGGGGCGCGTCGCGTACCAGTTCGCGCGCGACTTCGCCGGGCGCGGCGAGGGCTGAGGGCCGACCGGTGGACATCGAGCCGCGACCGCCGCGCCGCCAGGGGGACGTCGGGCCGCCGCCGACGCGGCGTCCCGTCGACGTCGCGGTGGGCGTGCTGATCGACACCGACGGCCGCTTCCTGCTGACGTCGCGCCCCGCGGGCAAGGTCTACGCCGGCTACTGGGAGTTCCCGGGCGGCAAGCTCGAGCCGGGCGAGTCGGTCGAGCAGGCGCTGCGGCGCGAGCTGCACGAGGAGCTGGGTATCACGATCGGCGCCGTGCAGCCGTGGCGCCAGGAACTCGTCGACTACCCGCACGCGCTCGTGCGGCTGCACTTCTGCAAGGTGTTCGCGTGGACCGGCACGTTCGAGATGCGCGAGGGCCAGCGCATGGCGTGGCAGACGCTGCCCGTCGAGGTGCGCCCGGTGCTGCCGGGCACGGTGCCGGTGCTGCGCTGGTTCGCCGCCGAGCGCGGCCACACCGGCGCGACGCACGCCGAGTGACTACACTGCCCGCATGGACTGGCTCGACGAGGTCAACTGGGACGAGCGCGGCCTCGTGCCGGCGATCGCGCAGGAGGCGGCCAGCGGCGACGTGCTGATGGTCGCGTGGATGAACCGCGAGGCGCTGGCGGCCACCGTCGCGCGTGGCGAGGCCGTGTACTGGAGCCGCTCGCGCGGCCGCCTGTGGCACAAGGGCGAGGAATCGGGCCACGTGCAGCAGGTGCACGAGGTGCGCCTCGACTGCGACGGCGACGTCGTGCTGCTGAAGGTCACGCAGCGCGGCCACGAGCCCGGCATCGCGTGCCACACCGGGCGTCACAGCTGTTTCTTCCGCCGCTACGACAATGGGCGCTGGCTTCCCGTCGATCCGGTCCTGAAGGACCCCGAGCTCATCTACCGCTAGACGCATGGACGGCAACGACACCCTCGCGCGGCTGGCGGCCGTGATCGAGTCGCGCAAGGGGGCGAGCCCCGAGCGCAGCTACGTCGCGCGCCTGTTCGACAAGGGCACCGACGCGATCCTGAAGAAGGTCGGCGAAGAGGCGACCGAGGTCGTGATGGCGGCCAAGGACGGCGACCGCGCGAAGATCGTCGCCGAGACGGCCGACCTGTGGTTCCACTCGCTGGTCGCGCTCGCGCACTTCGGCCTGACGCCGGCGCAGGTGCTCGCCGAGCTCGAGCGCCGCGAGGGCCTGTCGGGACTCGAGGAGTTCGCGCTGCGCAAGGCGCGCGAGCGCGAGCAGGCCGACGGCGGCGACGACGATCGCCGGCGTGCGGCCGCGCAGGCGCAGCAGCAGTGAGCGACATCGTGAGCGCGACCCCGGACGCCGACGCGCGGCGCGACCAGTCGCTGCGCAACGTCGGGCACGTCAGCTATGCGCTGCACGCGGTGGTGGCGATCGGCGCCGTCGTGCCGGCGTTCCAGCCGAGCATCGTGCTGCTGATCGCCGCCTTCGTGATCGACCTCGTCAAGAGGGCCGACGCCGCCGGCACCTGGCACGAATCGCACTTCCGCTGGCGCATCCGCAGCGTCGTGTGGGCGGCGCTGCTGTACGTGCTGACGCTGCCGCTGTGGTTCTTCTTCGTGCTGCCCGGCTGGATCGCCTGGGGGCTGATCTCGCTGTGGTTCCTGTACCGGGTCGCGCGCGGCTGGCTCAGCCTGAACGACCGCAAGCCGATGCCGGTCTGAGTCCTTCGTTCCACCGTCCCATCCGGCCCGACCATGAACTCCGCCGACCCCCACTGCATCTTCTGCAAGATCGTCGCCGGCCAGATCCCGGCGAAGAAGGTTCACGAGGATGACGCCATTGTTGCGTTCCACGACATCAATCCGTGGGCGCCAGTGCACATTCTGCTGGTGCCCAAGCAGCACATCGTGTCGATGGCCGACGTGAAGCCCGAGCACCAGGACGTGCTCGGGCGCATGATGGTGCTGGTGCCGCAACTGATGCGCGATCTCGGGGTCACAGACGGGTTCCGGCAGGTCATCAACACCGGACGCGACGGCGGGCAGGAGGTGATGCACCTGCACATGCACGCGTTCGGCGGCCCGCGGCCGTGGAAGCGGGGCTGAGGCCCGTGGCCGGCGCAGCGAAGGGGGCTCCCCTAGAATTGAAAATTCACCCTTAGGAGATCGACATGGGATCGTTCAGCATCTGGCATTGGCTGATCGTGCTGCTGGTGGTGGTGCTGATCTTCGGCACCAAGAAGCTGAAGAACCTCGGCTCGGACCTCGGTCAGGCGGTCAAGGGCTTCAAGGACGGCGTCAAGGGTGGCATGGACACGCCCGAGGAGTCCGCCGGCAAGCCGCAGCAGGTGACGAACGCGCAGAAGCAGGCCGACCCGAATACGGTCGACGTCGAGGCGCGCACCAAGTCCTGAGTGCCGGCCGGGCCGCGGCGGCGCTTGCCGTCGCGTCCGGTGGCCCCCGACCCGCATGATCGAGTTCGGCTTCGACAAGCTCGCGCTGATCGGCGCCGTCGCGTTGATCGTGATCGGCCCCGAGAAGCTGCCGCGCGTCGCGCGCACGGTGGGGCATTTCATCGGCAAGGCGCAGCGCTACGTCGCCGACGTCAAGGCCGAGGTGAACCGCTCGATCGAGCTCGAAGAGCTCAAGAAGATGAAGACGCAGTTCGAGCAGGCGGCGCGCGACGTCGAGACCAGCGTGCAGCACGAGATCCGCGAAGCGCAGGCCGACTTCGACAAGACCTGGAGCGAGGCCACCGCGGGGCTCGACGGGTCGTCGGGCGCGTCGGCGCCGCTGTCGACGCCGGTGCCCGAGTACCGGCACCCGAAGAAAAACTGGCGTCTGAAGCGCGGTGCGACTCCGCAGTGGTACAAGCAGCGCCACGGCATCCGCACGCGGGCGCTGTCGGGCGCCGCGCGGGTGGCGCGCTTCCGCCCGCCGCGCCTGCGGGGATGACGGCCGCGGCATGAGCGCGCCCAAGGGTCCGCACGACGAAGACGAACTGGCCGGCACCGAGCAGCCGTTCGTCTCGCACCTGATCGAGCTGCGCGACCGGCTGATCCGCTCGCTGATCGCGGTGGGCGTCGCGTTCGGCGCGCTGTCGCTGTGGCCCGGTCCCGGCGCGCTGTACGACCTGCTCGCACTGCCGCTGGTGTCGCACCTGCCCGAGGGGGCGACGATGATCGCCACCAGCGTGATCTCGCCGTTCCTCGTGCCGCTGAAGATCACGCTGCTGGCGGCGTTCATGCTCGCGCTGCCGGTGGTGCTGTACCAGGTCTGGGCCTTCGTCGCGCCGGGCCTGTACAGCCACGAGAAGCGGCTCGTGCTGCCGCTGGTGATCTCGAGCACGATCCTGTTCTTCGCCGGTGTCGCGTTCTGCTACTTCTTCGTCTTCGGCGGCGTGTTCAAGTTCATCCAGAGCTTCGCGCCGAAGAGCATCACGGCCGCGCCCGACATCGAGGCCTACCTGGGCTTCGTGATGAACATGTTCATCGCCTTCGGCCTCGCGTTCGAGGTGCCGGTGGCGGTGATGGTGCTGGTGCGTCTGGGGGTGGTCAGCGTCGACAAGCTGCGCCAGTTCCGCGGCTACTTCATCGTGCTGGCGTTCATCATCGCGGCCATCATCACGCCGCCCGACGTCGTGTCGCAGCTCGCGCTGGCGATCCCGATGTGCCTGCTGTACGAGGCGGGCATCTGGGCCGCGCAGCTGTTCGGCAAGAAGGCCGACGTCGCCGAGGAGGCGAAGCAGGGCGGCGACGCCTGACGGCGAGCCGTCGCAGCGCTCAAGGCTGGCGCGGCGGCTGCGCGGGGCGTTGCGCGACGCGCACGGTCAGGTCGAGGCGCTCGCCGCGCCGCTGCACGCCGATCGTGACCTCGCTGCCGGGACGCAGCGCGGCGACGGTGTCGAGCAGCTGGCGCGTGTCGGCCACCTCGCGGTCGCCGACGCGCACGACGACGTCACCCGGCTGCATGCCGGCCGCACCGGCCGGCCCGTTTTGCAGCACGCCGGTGATCAGCACGCCCTTGCGCACCGGCAGGCCGAAGTGCTCGGCGAATTCGGGGGTCAGGTCGCGCGGCTCGACGCCGATCCAGCCGCGCGTGACGCGCCCGTCGCGGATCAGCGCGACGAGCACGTCGCGCGCGACGTCGCCCGGAATCGCGAAGCCGATGCCCAGGCTGCCGCCGCTGCGCGAGTAGATCGCGGTGTTGATGCCCACCAGCTGTCCGTCGACGTCGACGAGCGCGCCGCCCGAGTTGCCGGGGTTGATCGCGGCGTCGGTCTGGATGAAGTTCTCGAACGTGTTGATGCCCAGCCGGTTGCGGCCCAGCGCGCTGACGATGCCCGAGGTCACGGTTTGGCCGACGTTGAACGGGTTGCCGATCGCGAGCACGACGTCGCCGACCTGCAGGCTGCCGGGGTCGCCGAACACGACGGTGGGCAAGTCGGGCAGGTCGATCTTCAGCACGGCCAGATCCGACTCGGGGTCGGTGCCGACCAGCCGCGCCCGCGCGGTGCGGCCGTCGGCAAGCTGCACCTCGATGTCGTCGGCGCCGTCGATCACGTGGTGGTTCGTCAGCACGTAGCCCTCGGGCGAGACGATCACGCCCGACCCGAGGCCGACCTGCGGCTGCATCTGGCGCTGGCGGTCGCCGAAGAAGAAGCGGAACCACGGGTCGTCGATGTGCGGGTTGCCGGCCGGTGCGCGGCTCGCGGCGATGCTGACGACCGCCGGCGCGGCGCGCTGCGCCGCGAGCCGGTAGCCGTGCGCGACGGCGGTGGTCGCGGCATCGGTGGCGGGCGGCGGCGCCGTCTGCAGCGTCACGATCTCGGGCAGCACGCGCGCCGGGTTGCGCGCCAGCCACTCGGGCTTGAGCGTCGCGACGACGAACAGCACGGCCACGGCGACCGTGACCGCCTGCGAGAAAATGAGCCAGGTTCTGCGCATGAGGGAGTGGCCGTGTCGAACGACGTCCGCGCGAGCGAGTTGCAGACGTATCTGGACCGCTTGCTGGCCGTGGGCGAGTTCAAGGATTATGGGCCGAACGGGTTGCAGGTCGAGGGCACGGCCGTCGTGCGCCGGCTCGCCAGCGCCGTCACGGCGAGCCGCGCCGCGATCGATGCGGCGATCGAAGCCGGCGCCGACGCGCTGATCGTGCACCACGGCCTGTTCTGGCGCGGGCAAGACGGCCGGCTGACCGGCTGGCTGGCCGAGCGCGTGCGCCGGCTGATGGCGCACGGCATCCACCTGTTCGCGTACCACCTGCCGCTCGACGCGCACGCCGAGTTCGGCAACAACGCGCAGCTCGGGCTGCGGCTGGGCTGGCGCGCCGACGCCCGCTTCGGCGAGCAGGACCTCGGCTTCATCGGCGATGCCGGTGCGATCGGCGACGCCGCCGCGGTGGCGCGCCACGTCGCGCAGGCGCTCGGCCGCGAGCCGCTGCTGCTGCCCGGCGACGGGCGGGCGGTGCGCCGCGTCGCGTGGTGCAGCGGCGGCGCGCAGGGCTACTTCGAGGCCGCGATCGCCGCCGGCGCCGACCTGTTCCTCACCGGCGAGGTGTCGGAGCCGCAGGCGCACCTGGCGCGCGAGACGGGCGTGGCCTTCCTCGCCTGCGGCCACCACGCGACCGAACGCTACGGCGCCCCGGCGCTGGCGGCGCACGTGGCCGAGCGCTTCGGGCTCGAGCACCGCTTCATCGACATCGACAACCCGGCATGAGCACGGTGCCGCGAAGGCCCAGCGTTCTTGCTGCCGGCGCGGCGTCGCGGGCCGGCCGCCGGGGCGCGCCGTGAGCCGGGCGCCGCTGCTCGTCACGATGGGCGATCCCTGCGGCATCGGCCCGGAGATCGTGCTGCGCGCGTTGGCGGCCGAGGCCCGCGTCGACGCGCCGCCGCAGGCCCTCGTCGTCGGCGACGTGGCCGTGATGCGGCGCGCCCTCGCGCTGCTCGCCGAGACCGAGCGCGTGCCGCTGGCCGTCGTCGAGTCGCCGGCCGACGCCGCCGCGTGCCCGCCGGGCTGCATCGCGGTGTGGCAGCCGCCGGGGCTGCCCGGCGGGCTCGCGCAGCTGCCGTGGGGCCACGTCGACGCGCGCGCCGGTGCGGCGGCCGCGCGCTGCATCGACGCCGCGGTGGCGGCGCTGCAGCGCGGCGACGGTGCGGCGCTCGTCACAGCGCCGGTGCACAAGGAGGCGCTGGCGGCCGCCGGCGTGCCGTACCCGGGGCACACCGAGATGCTGCAGGCGCTGGCCGGCGCGGGCGGCACGCCGCCGCCGGTGCGCATGATGCTCGCCAACGACGAGATCAAGGTCGTGCTGGTGACGATCCACATGGCGCTGCGTGCTGCGATCGACGCGGTGACCTTCGACGCCGTGCTGCAGACGATCCGCATCGCGCACACGGCCTCGGCGCGCTGGGGCCAGCCGCGTCCGCGCATCGCGGTGGCGGGCCTGAACCCGCACGCCGGCGAGGGCGGCCTGTTCGGCGACGAGGAGATCCGCGTCATCGCGCCCGCGGTGGCTGCCGCGCGCGCCGAGGGCATCGACGCGCAGGGCCCGTTCGCACCCGACACCGTGTTCATGCGCGCGCGCCGCGGCGCGTTCGACCTCGTCGTCGCGATGACGCACGACCACGGCCTGATCCCGGTGAAGTACCTCGGCGTCGAGCACGGCGTCAACGTGACGCTGGGCCTGCCGTTCGTGCGCACCAGCCCCGACCACGGCACCGCGTTCGACATCGCCGGCCGCGGCGTGGCCGACGCGTCCAGCCTGCGCGCGGCGCTGCGCATGGCGCGCCAGCTGGCCGGCGCGTAGCGCGCAGCCGCCGCGGCGTCAGTGCGCGCTGCGGCTGCCGCCCTGGCCGAGCGCCGCGAGCTGCCTGCGCGCGCGGGCGGTCGCGCGCTCGAGCAGGTGCGCGTTCTCGAACGCGCGCAGGCGGCCGGCTTCGCACATCTTCGTCAGCATGCGCGAGGTCATCGAGATCGTGCGCTGGTGCTTGCGCCCGCGGGTGAACGCGAAGAACGTGCGGTTCGGGCTGACGTAGGTCAGCCGCACCTTGTGCCACTCGCCGTCGAGGTGCATGCGGTAGACGACGCCGACTTGCACGTGCTGCGCGAGCGCGGCGCCGCTGACGGGCTCGATCGCCTCGGGCGCGGGCAGGCCCTCGAGCCGCACGTCGTCGGCGGTCAGCACGGGTTCCTCGGCGCTCAGGTCGATGTCGACCTTCTGCGTCCAGTCGACGGCGTTCTCCGACACCAGCCCCACACGCTGTGCCTCGTCCGCGCTGAACACGGGCTCGGCGACGACGTCGTCGAGCACCGGCAGCGCGACACCGGGCACGCGATCGCCCGGCCGCGGCAGCGGTGCGCCGAAGATCGCGTCGAGCCGCCTGGCCAGCAGGTTGTAGTCGAGCTGGCTGATCGAGCCGCTCTTGAGCGACTCGGCGTGCGCCGGCAGCAGCTGCGAGAAGAAGACCTTCTTCGCGTCCTCGGGCCAGCCGATCTGCGCCAGACCTTCGTTGAGGTCCTTCATCAGCGGTGGCAGCGCGAGCACGAAGGCCTTGCGCTCGGCCGGCGTGCCCTTGGGCAGCACGCTGAGCAGCAGTTCGCGCGCGACCTGGCGCGCGCGCCGGGCGCGGTCGCTGTCCTCGCCGTGGCGCAGCGAGAGGTGGACGATGGCCTGACTCCAGACCTGCGCGACGAAGGTGCGCAGGAACTCCGGCAGCGCGACCGCGGCCAGGTCGGCCTCCAGCCGCTTGACGTAGCGCTGCTGCAGCAGCAGCGCCTGCTCCTTGTCCTCGAACAGCTGCGGCGCGTCGGCGGCCGCGGCCTGCAGGTCCTGCCGGGCCTGCGCGGCGCTGAAGGCCTCGAGCTCCGAAAGCTTGCGCTCGTACAGCGCCATCTGGTCGAAGTCGCCCTCGACGATCTGCTGCACGAGGTCGCGCACCAGGCGCAGGAACTCCTTGCCCGGCCCGTCGCTGAAGTCGTCGAACGCGCAGGTCAGCGACGCGATGCGGTTGACGAAGCGGCGCACGGGGTGCCGGCGCGACGAGAAGAACGTGGTGTCGCCCAGCGCGACGCGCAGCACCGGCAGCTGCAGGCGCGCGATCTGGCGCGCCATCTGCGGCGGCACCTTCGGGTCGGACAGGATGTGCTCGAACAGCGTGCCGACCACGTCGATGACCATGTGGTCGAGCGCGCCGCTCGACGCCTGGCGCAGTTCTTCGCGGTGCGCATAGATCAGGTTCGGTGCCACCGCGGCGCCGCTGCCGTGGGACGACGCCGGCAGCGCGGCGCTGTCGCCACCGTGCTCGCCGGCGCCGGTATCGGGCATCGAGGCGCCCAGGTGCGCGAGCCGGCGGATGACCGACACCAGCTGGGCGTCGACGTGGCCGATCGTCGAGCCGCCCGTCGCCGCCGCGGCACGTGGCGCATCGCCGCCGTGCGTGGCGACGCGCGTGCCGGCACCCGGCGCGGCGGCCGCGGGCGCGGCGTGTGCGCCGCCCGTGCCGGCGGCCGCCGGCGTGCGCGTGCCGGCGGCGAACTCGCCGAGGCTCGAGCTGCGCGCGCCCGTGTCGCGGCCGAGCTCGCCGCGTTGCGTCGTGCGCCGCGCCAGGCTCAACGGCTGCAGGCCGCTGTCGCGCAGCTCGGCAATGATTTCGCGGTACACGCCGGGCATCATCGACGCCAGCCCGCGTCCGATCTCGTTGACGGCGACCTGCCGCACGTGGGGCTGGTCGGACACGCTCTCGACGGCGGCGACCAGCGCCTTGCCGATGATTTCCGGACGCAGCGGGTTACGCTGGTGGTCGGGATGCTCGAGGTGCAGCAGCGAGCCGAGGTAGCCGTCGAGCTCGCGCAGCTCCCACTCGCAGGCGTGCTGGATCGCCAGCCCCATGCGGTCGGCGCTGACCTGCGCCTCGACCTCGGCGTCGTCGACGAGCCGCAGCGCCGTCCAGTCGGTGACCTCGAGCGAGCGCCCGGACGGCTGGTACGGGTCGAGCGCGCGCTCGACCTGTTCCTGCAGCCGCTTGCCGAACGCGAGCTCGAACGCCGACAGGTTGCGGTTGAGCTCGAACTGGGCGGCGAGCAGGCCGTCGCGCTCGCGCGCGCTCATCGTCGTCAGCGCCGTCAGGCCGAGGCTTTCGACGCAGCGCTGGGCGGCCTGCTGCGCCGTGTCGTGCAGCCGTCGCACGGCAGATTGCAGCGCGGCTTGGGGGCGGGGCAGGGGCGCGTTCATCGAAGACGTCGGGTCGGCCGCGGGCGGCGCGCGGCACGATGGGCCCGCCGCCCTGTGCGACCAATATCGACGGTGGCCGCGCCGACTTCAGCGCGCCGCGCGCGCCGAAGTGCAAGCGTCTGTTACCCGTCGTTACTTGCGCAGCGCGTCGCGGATCTCGCGCAGCAGCTGGATGTCCTCCGGCGGCTCGGCCGGCGCCGGCGGCGGGGGCGGGGCCTCGCGCTTGAGGCGGTTGATCTGCTTGACCATCACGAAGATGATGAACGCGAGGATGAGGAAGTTCAGCGCGACGGTGATGAAGTTGCCGTAGGCGAACAGCGGCACCCCCGCCTTGGTCAGCGCTTCGTACGTCATCGGCCCGCTGTAGCCGGCCGGCGGGTCGGCCAGCATCACGAAGTAGTTCGAGAAGTCGAGCCCGCCGACGACGCGCCCGACGATCGGCATGATCAGGTCCTTGACGACGGAGTCGACGATCTTGCCGAACGCGGCACCGATGATGACGCCGACGGCGAGGTCGACGACGTTGCCCTTGACGGCGAACTCCTTGAATTCCGAGACGAGACTCACGTTGGTTCCTCCTGTTTCGTGATGGCGTCGGCACGCGGTGGCGCGCGGCCCACTGTACCGCTTCCGATTGCGGCGGGCGCGGCCGCGCGGCGGGGGTGGCGCGCTCCGCTAAAATGTTTTGTTGATCTTGCTTCTTCGGGTCGCTGAAGGCGCGATACGCCGGCGTCGAAGCCGTGGTCGGCAGCCCGCCGCGGCGGGCGGCGACGGTGCGGAAGAAGCGCGACGTCAATCCGAGGACCTTCATGAACCAGCCCGAAGTCGACAAGGATCGCCGCACCTGGGTGGCGATCGCCTGTGGCGCCGGCGCGGTGGGCGGCGTCGCCGCGGCCGTGCCGTTCGTCGCGTCTTTCACGCCGTCGGAGCGCGCGCGCGCGGCCGGCGCTGCCGTCGAAGTCGACATCTCGGGTCTGCGTCCGGGCGAGAAGCTCACCGTCGAGTGGCGCGGCAAGCCGGTGTGGATCGTGCGTCGCACGCCCGAGCAGCTCGAGTCGCTCAAGCACACCGAGTCGCAGGTCGCCGACCCGCGCTCCGAACGCAAGGCCTACCCGACGCCCGAATACGCGAAGAACCAGCACCGCTCGATCAAGCCCGAGGTGCTGGTGGCGGTGGGCATCTGCTCGCACTTGGGCTGCTCGCCGACCGACAAGTTCGCCCCCGGCGCGCAGCCGTCGCTGCCCGACGACTGGGCGGGCGGCTTCCTGTGCCCGTGCCACGGCTCGACGTTCGACATGGCCGGCCGCGTGTTCAAGAACAAGCCCGCGCCCGACAACCTCGAGGTGCCGCCGCACATGTACCTGTCGGACACCAAGATCCTCATCGGTGAGGACAAGGCCTGATTTCCAGGCAGTCTCAGGAGATCGCGATGGCTGAATTCAAGGAAGTCCCCGCCGACGCGCCGCTGGGCGTCAAGTTCATGAACTGGGTCGACAACCGTCTCCCGGCGTCCAAGCTGTGGAACGACCACATGGCCCAGTACTACGCGCCGAAGAACCTGAACTTCTGGTACTTCTTCGGTTCGCTGTCGCTGCTGGTGCTGGTGATCCAGATCGTCACCGGCATCTTCCTCGTGATGCACTACAAGCCCGACGCCGAGCTCGCGTTCGCGTCGGTCGAGTACATCATGCGCGACGTGCCCGGCGGCTGGATCATCCGCTACATGCACTCGACGGGCGCGAGCGCGTTCTTCATCGTCGTGTACCTGCACATGTTCCGCGGGCTGCTGTACGGCTCGTACCGCAAGCCGCGCGAGCTGATCTGGATCTTCGGCTGCGCGATCTTCCTGTGCCTGATGGCCGAGGCCTTCTTCGGCTACCTGCTGCCGTGGGGCCAGATGAGCTACTGGGGCGCGCAGGTCATCGTCAACCTGTTCGCCGCCGTGCCCTTCGTCGGCGAGGACCTCGCGCTGCTGATCCGCGGCGACTACGTCGTCAGCGACGCGACGCTGAACCGCTTCTTCAGCTTCCACGTCATCGCGATCCCGCTCGTGCTGCTCGGGCTGGTGGTGGCGCACATCATTGCGCTGCACGAGGTCGGCTCGAACAACCCCGACGGCATCGAGATCAAGGCCAAGAAGGACGCCAGCGGCAAGCCGCTCGACGGCATTCCGTTCCACCCGTACTACACCGTGCACGACATCGTCGGCGTTTCGGTGTTCCTGATGATCTTCACCGCGATCATCTTCTTCGCACCGGAGATGGGCGGGTACTTCCTCGAGTTCAACAACTTCATCCCTGCCGACCCGCTGAAGACGCCGGCGCACATCGCCCCGGTGTGGTACTTCACGCCGTTCTACTCGATGCTGCGCGCGACGACCGACGTGTTCGTCAACGTCCTCGTCGTCGTGATCGCGATCGCCGCCGTGCTCGCGGTGCTGGTCGGCGGCCTGTCGGGCAGGGGCAAGCTCGCGACGATCGTCGGTGCCGTCGTCGGCATCGCGCTGCTGAAGACGTTCGACGCGAAGTTCTGGGGCGTCGTCGTGATGGGCGGCGCCGTGATCATCCTGTTCTTCCTGCCCTGGCTCGACCGCAGCCCGGCGCGCTCGATCCGCTACCGGCCCACCTGGCACAAGTACCTGTATGCCGCGTTCGTCGTGTTCTTCGTCGTGCTCGGCTACCTCGGCATCAAGCCGCCGTCGGACGTCGGCACCCTCGTGTCGCAGATCGGCACGCTGTTCTACTTCGCCTTCTTCCTCCTGATGCCGTGGTGGACCCGCATCGGCGAGTTCAAGCCGGTGCCGGACCGCGTGGTCTTCAAGGCGCACTGACACGGACGACGGAGAAATCGAAATGAAGAAGCTGATCGTGTCGCTGCTGGCCGCGCTGGCCTTTGCCGGCGCCGCGCACGCCGCCGGTGGCGGCATCGCCTGGGACCGCTTCCCGACCCAGAAGGCCAACGACCTGGCGGCGCTGCAAAACGGCGCCAAGCTGTTCGTCAACTACTGCCTGAACTGCCACGCCGCGGCGTTCATGCGCTACAACCGCATGCGCGACATCGGCCTGACCGACGAGCAGATCAAGAGCAACCTGATGTTCACCACCGACAAGGTGGGCGACCTGATGAAGGTGTCGCTGAATCCGCGCGACGCCAAGGAGTGGTTTGGCGCCGTGCCGCCCGACCTCACCGTGATCGCGCGCTCGCGATCGGCCGCCGGCATGGGCAGCGGTGCCGACTACCTCTACACTTACCTGCGCACCTACTACCGCGACGACACGAAGGCCACCGGCTGGAACAACCTCGCGTTTCCGAGCGTGGGCATGCCGCACGTGCTGTGGGAGCTGCAGGGCGAGCGCCGGCCGGTGTTCGACAAGCGCGTCGAGCACGGCCACGAGGTCGAGGTCTTCACCGGTCGCTGGGAGCAGGTCAAGCCCGGCACGATGACCCCGCAGCAGTACGACGAGGCCGTCGGCGACCTCGTCGCGTTCCTGCACTGGATGGGCGAGCCGATGCGTGCGGACCGCATCCGCATCGGTGTGGTCGTGCTGATCTTCCTTGCCGTGTTCACCGTGATCGCGTGGCGACTGAACGCCGCGTTCTGGAAGGACGTCAAGTAAACCCGAGCGCCGCCGCGCGAGCGGTGGCCCCCGCGCAGCACGGCGCACGCGCCTGCTGCGCATCTTGCTTTGCGGCGGCGCGCGAAGCGCGCCACCCCCGATGAGAAGGATCGTCTCGCCATGATGGTGCTGTATTCAGGAACCACCTGCCCCTACTCGCACCGCTGCCGCTTCGTGCTGTTCGAGAAGGGCATGGACTTCGAGATCCGCGACGTCGACCTCTTCGCGAAGCCGGAAGACATCGCCTTGATGAACCCGTACAACGAGGTGCCGATCCTCGTCGAGCGCGACCTCATCCTGTACGAGTCGAACATCATCAACGAGTACATCGACGAGCGCTTCCCCCACCCGCAGCTGATGCCCGGCGACCCCGTCGCGCGCGCGCGCGTGCGCCTGTTCCTGTTCAACTTCGAGAAGGAACTGTTCACGCACGTCAACATCCTCGAGTCGCGCGGCGTGAAGCCGACCGAGAAGCAGATCGAGAAGGCGCGTGCGCAGATCCGCGATCGCCTGACACAGCTCGCGCCGATCTTCGTCAAGAACAAGTACATGCTCGGCGACGACTTCTCGATGCTCGACGTCGCGATCGCCCCGCTGCTGTGGCGCCTGGACTACTACGGCATCGACCTGAGCAAGAACGCGCTGCCGCTGCTGAAGTACGCCGAGCGCATCTTCTCGCGCCCGGCGTACATCGAGGCGCTGACGCCGTCCGAGAAGGTGATGCGCAAGTGACGCTGCACCCGCCGCGATGACCTCGCCCCCCACGGCCTCCGAGTCGCAGGGCACCTCGACCCGGCCCTACCTGATCCGCGCGCTGCACGACTGGTGCACCGACAACGGCTTCACGCCGTACATCGCGGTGTTCGTCGACGACAGCGTCCAGGTGCCGCGCGAGTACGTCAAGAACAACGAGATCGTGCTCAACGTCGGCTTCGAGGCCACGTCGGGGCTCAAGCTCGGCAACGACGTGATCGAGTTCAAGGCGCGCTTCGGCGGCGCTGCGCGCGAGATCGTCGTCCCCGTCGACCACGTCGTCGCGATCTACGCGCGCGAAAACGGTCAGGGCATGGCGTTCCCGCTGCCCACCGCTGGCGCGCCGGCCGAGCCCGCCGCCGGCGTGGCCGCACCGGCCCCGCGTGTGGCCCCGGCCCCGCGCGGGCTGCGGCTGGCCAGCGTCGAGGGTGCGGCCGAGACGTCGGCGGCCGACGGTGGTGACGAACCACCGCCCGACGACCACCCGCCATCGCGTCCATCGCTCAAGCGCGTCAAGTGACCGGCCGCGGCTGCTGCGCCCGCACCGTCGCGAGCCGGCCCGGCGTGGTGGGGCGCCTCCTACAATCCTTCGCGAAGGTCCGGCCGGCTTAGCTCAGCTGGTAGAGCACCCGCCTTGTAAGCGGAAGGTCGTCAGTTCGACTCTGACAGCCGGCACCACGCCCGTTCG
This sequence comes from Calidifontimicrobium sp. SYSU G02091, assembly GCF_022631395.1. Classification (NCBI taxonomy): domain Bacteria; kingdom Pseudomonadati; phylum Pseudomonadota; class Betaproteobacteria; order Burkholderiales; family Sphaerotilaceae; genus Azohydromonas; species Calidifontimicrobium sp. SYSU G02091. Next base: position 4,480 of record NZ_JALBGB010000024.1, on the reverse strand, counting down.
CGACCCGCCGGGCCGCGCCGCTACGCGCGACGAACGCGCACGCGGATCTCCAGCGGCGGCCAGCCGGCATCGAGCAGCGCCCGCTCGATGCTCGGCAGACACTGACGCAGCTTCGCGGCCACCGCCGCGCTGGACGCCAGCAGCACCCACTGCCGCTCGTCGATCGGCCCGGCGTGCACGTGGGCGCGCAGCGCGGCCGGCAGCACGCCGACGATGCTCGCGTGCCGAGCCTGCGACTGCCGCAGGCGCTCGCCCAGGCGCGCCAGCGCCGCGCTGCCGGCGATCGCGCGCTCCAGCGGCAGCGCCATCGGTGGCATCACGGCGTCGCCGCGCGGAGGAAAAGGGGAGCGGCCCATGCGGGCAGTGTAGCCCTCGTCGCGCGCGGTGCCGCGCCCAAGGCGCCCGTGCGGCCCGCGTCGCCGGACCCGGGTGCTACACTGACCGCCTTTCCCACGGGTGCCCGCAGTGGGATGGCGCTGCCGCCCGCCCACGGCCTGCGCGCCGCTTCGGTCGCCACCGGCGCCGGCGGACGCCCCGCGCGCGGCGTCGCGCACCGTCGATGCCTGCCTCCCGCCGCCCGCCCGTACGACGACCCTGCCCATGCTCAACGTTCTGACCGCCCTGTTCGGCTCGCGCAACGACCGCCTGCTCAAGCAGTACCGCCGCACGGTCGAGCGCATCAACGCGCTCGAGCCGCAGTTCGAGAAGCTCGACGACGCCGCGCTGCGTGCCAAGACCGACGAGTTCCGTGCCCGCATCGCCAAGGGCGAGTCGCTCGACGCGCTGCTGCCCGAGGCCTTTGCCGTCGTGCGCGAGGCCAGCAAGCGCGTGCTGAAGATGCGCCACTTCGACGTGCAGCTGATCGGCGGCATCGCGCTGCACGAGGGCAAGATCGCCGAGATGCGCACCGGCGAAGGCAAGACGCTGACCGCGACGCTGCCGGTGTACCTGAACGCGCTGCCCGGCAAGGGCGTGCACGTCGTCACCGTCAACGACTACCTCGCGCGGCGTGACGCCGAGTGGATGGGGCGGCTGTACGGCTTCCTCGGACTGACGGTGGGCGTCAACGTGCCGGGCATGCAGCGCGAGGAGAAGCAGGCCGCGTTCGCTGCCGACGTCACGTACGGCACGAACAACGAGTTCGGCTTCGACTACCTGCGCGACAACATGGTCTACGAGGTGAGCGACCGCGTCGCGCGCGGGCTCAACTACGCGATCGTCGACGAGGTCGACTCGATCCTGATCGACGAGGCGCGCACGCCGCTGATCATCAGCGGCCAGGCCGAGGACCACACCGAGCTGTACGTGCGCGTCAACGCCATCGTGCCGGCGCTGAAGCGGCAGATCGGCGAGGCCGACCCGCGCACCGGGCAGGGCGTCATCGAGCCGGGCGACTTCACCGTCGACGAGAAGAGCCACCAGGTCTACCTGACCGAGCAGGGGCACGAGCGCGCCGAGGCGCTGCTCACGCAGGCGGGGCTGCTCGCCGAGGGCGCGAGCCTGTACGACCCGGCCAACATCACGCTGATGCACCACGTCTACGCGGCGTTGCGTGCGCACCACCTGTACCACCGCGACCAGCACTACGTCGTGCAGGCCGGCGAGCGCGGGCCCGAGGTCATCATCGTCGACGAGTTCACCGGCCGGCTGATGACGGGGCGGCGCTGGAGCGACGGCCTGCACCAGGCCGTCGAGGCCAAGGAAGGCGTGCCGATCCAGAGCGAGAACCAGACGCTCGCGTCGATCACGTTCCAGAACTACTTCCGCATGTACGCCAAGCTCGCGGGCATGACGGGCACGGCTGACACCGAGGCCTACGAGTTCAAGGAGATCTACGGCCTCGAGACCGTGATCATCCCGCCGAACAAGCCGATGATCCGCAAGGACGAGCTCGACCTCGTCTACAAGACGGCCAAGGAGAAGTACGACGCCGTCATCGCCGACATTCGCAGCTGCTACGAGCGCGGGCAGCCGGTGCTCGTGGGCACGACGTCGATCGAGAACTCCGAGCTCGTCTCGGCGATGCTGAAGAAGCAGGGCCTGCCGCACCAGGTGCTCAACGCCAAGCAGCACGCGAAGGAGGCCGAGATCGTCGCGCAGGCTGGCCGGCCGAAGATGATCACGATCGCGACCAACATGGCCGGCCGCGGCACCGACATCGTGCTCGGCGGCAACGTCGACAAGCAGATCCAGCTGCTCGAGGCCGACCCGAACCTGTCGGAAGACGAAAAGAAGGCGCGTGCGCAGAAGCTGCGCGACGAGTGGCAGGCGCTGCACGACCAGGTCGTCGCGCTCGGCGGCTTGCGCATCATCGCCACCGAGCGCCACGAGAGCCGGCGCATCGACAACCAGCTGCGCGGCCGCGCCGGCCGCCAGGGCGACCCGGGCTCGTCGCGCTTCTACCTCTCGCTCGAAGACCCGCTGATGCGCATCTTCGCCGGCGACCGCGTGCGCGCGATCATGGACCGGCTGAAGATGCCCGAGGGCGAGGCGATCGAGGCCGGCATCGTCAGCCGCAGCATCGAGAGCGCGCAGCGCAAGGTCGAGGCGCGCAACTTCGACATCCGCAAGCAGCTGCTCGAGTACGACGACGTCGCCAACGACCAGCGCAAGGTCATCTACCAGCAGCGCAACGAGATCCTCGAGGCGAAGAACCTCGACGACCAGATCGCCAACCTGCGCCGCTCGGCGATGACCGACGTCGTGCGCACGTACGTGCCGGCCGACAGCCTCGAGGAGCAGTGGGACCTCGACGCGCTGCAGAAGGTGCTCGCCGACGAGTGGCACCTCGACGTCGACCTGAAGTCGCTCGTCGAGGGCAGCGAGCAGATCACCGACGAGGACATCGTCGAGAAGGTCGTCGCCGCGGCGGACCAGGCGTTCACGGCCAAGGTCGCGCTCGTCGGCGCCGAGCAGTTCACGCCGTTCATGCGCATGGTGCTGCTGCAGTCGCTCGACACGCACTGGCGCGAGCACCTCGCCGCGCTCGACTACCTGCGCCAGGGCATCCACCTGCGCGGTTACGCGCAGAAGAACCCGAAGCAGGAGTACAAGCGCGAGGCCTTCGAGCTGTTCGAGCAGCTGCTCGACGTCGTCAAGATGGAAGTCACGCGCGTGCTGATGACGGTGCGCGTGCAGACGCAGGAGCAGGCCGCGCAGGCCGCCGAGACGCTCGAGGAGCGCGCCAGCCACGTCGCCAACGTGACCTACACGCACCCCAACGAGGACGGCAGCGTCAGTCAGGAGCGCGACGCCGCCACCGCGGTGGCCACCGTGCCCAAGGTCGGCCGCAACGACCCGTGCCCGTGCGGCAGCGGCAAGAAGTACAAGCACTGCCACGGCAAGCTCACCTGAGCGCCGCGGCGGCGCCGCCTAGAAGCGCTCGTGGTCGGCCAGGTAGCGCCACTGCCCGGGCGGCAGCTTGCCGAGCACGATGCGCCCGATGCGCACGCGCTTGAGTGCGACGACCTTCAGCCCGACGAGCTCGCACATGCGGCGGATCTGCCGCTTGCGCCCCTCGCGCAGCACGAAGCGCAGGCGGTCCTCGTTGGCCCAGCTCACGCGCGCGGGCTTCAGCGGCCGGCCGTCGAGCTCGAGGCCGTGTCGCAGCCGCTCGAGCACGTCGGGCGCCAGCGGCCCCGGGCGCATCGGCTCGACGCGCACCAGGTACTCCTTCTCGATGGCCGAGTCGTCGCCGATCAGCTGCTTGGCCACGCGCCCGTCCTGCGTCAGCACGAGCAGGCCCGTCGAATCGATGTCGAGCCGGCCCGCGGGCGCGAGCCCGCGCGCGTGCGCGGGGTGGAACGGCCGGCGTGTCGGGTCGTCGCGCCAGTGGTTGGCCGCGGTCACGAGTGACGCGGCGGCTTCGTGGCCGTCCTCGGGCTGGCCGCTGACGTAGCCCAGCGGCTTGTGCAGCAGGATCGTCACGCGCCGCGCCTGCTGCTGCCGCGCTGCCGGGTCGACCTCGATGCGCTGCGCCGGCGTCACGCGCTGGCCCAGCCGCGCCGGCACGCCGTCGACACGCACCCAGCCGGCCTCGATCCACTCGTCGGCCTCGCGACGCGACGCCAGGCCCTGCGCGGTCAGCCACTTCGACAGGCGCACGCCCTGGCTTGCGGGCTGCTCGCCGTGCGGCCGGGGCGCGGGGGGCGGCGCTGCCTGGGAACTCGCCGTCGGCCGAGTGGCCTTCGGCCCGCGCGCGGGCGCCGGCGGCTGCGGCCGGGGCGTCGGGCGCGCGTCGCGTCGCGGTGCGGCGTCGCGCCGTGGCGTCGCGGGGCGCTCGTCGATGCGCCGCGGCGATGGCGCGCGCCGTTCGCGCTCGCCAGGCGAGGCCACACCGGGACCGCGTTCGCCGGCGCGGGTCGCGCGGGGGCGCGGGGCAGCACCCGTCGTCGGGCGCGATGGGCTGTGCTCGGCGGGGCCAGCCGGTGACGAGGGTGGCGCGGCGCGCCGGTCGCGCGCCGGCGTCGCGTTCGCGCGC
>NZ_JALBGB010000023.1:0-70308 GCF_022631395.1 Calidifontimicrobium sp. SYSU G02091 | reverse complement strand
GGTCATCTGCTTCATCGTCATCCTCGCATCTTGCATCGACACCTCCAACGCATGTCACTACGATGCGGTGGACTTGATCAGCGTTTCCCTAGAATTCGCGTTTTCCCGCAGCAGCGCCGCCTTCAGGCAGTCACTGTGGGCGCACTGAAGGCGTAAAAGGCCCGCGCGCGACAGGCCGCAAGGCCGCCGCGCGAGCCACGCCGCCGCCGGGCGCAGCCCGCGCGCGCAGGCGCGCCCCAACCTCACGGAACGTCGTCATGAAACTCGCTCAGGAAATCCGCGCCGGCAACGTCATCATGCAGGGCAAGGACCCGATGGTCGTGCTGAAGACCGAATACAGCCGCGGCGGCCGCGGCGCCGCCACGGTGCGCATGAAGCTGAAGAACCTGCTCAACGGCGCCGGCAGCGAAGTCGTGTTCAAGGCCGACGACAAGATGGACCAGATCATCCTCGACAAGAAGGAGTGCACCTACTCCTACTTCGCCGACCCGATGTACGTGTTCATGGACTCGGAATACAACCAGTACGAGGTCGAGGCCGACAACATGGGCGACGCGATCAACTACCTCGAAGACGGCATGCCGGTCGAGGTGACGTTCTACAACGGCAAGGCGATCTCGGTCGAGCTGCCGACCACCGTCGTGCGCGAGGTCGAAACCGAGCCCGCCGTCAAGGGCGACACCTCGGGCAAGGTGATGAAGCCCGCGCGCATCAAGGGCACCGGCTTCGAGATCTCGGTGCCGCTGTTCGTCGAGAGCGGCGACAAGGTCGAAATCGACACGCGCACGCACGAGTACCGCAAGCGCGTGTGAGCGGCCGCGCAGCCGCCGAAACGAAACGGGCACCCACGGGTGCCCGTTTCGCTTGGCAGCGCGTGCTCAGCGGTAGATGCCGACGCCGACGAAGCCGTCGCCGCTGGGCGGCTTGATCGCGTAGGTGGCCTTGGCCTCGATCTTCTTGGTCTGCGGGTGCGGCCAGTCGTAGTCGAACCAGCCGCCACCCTTGTTGGCCGCCTCGATCAGGCCGGTGATGACCGACTTGCCGTTGGCGTCCTTGATCGCCGACATGTCGCGACCGACGAGCTTGTCGTTGGCGCCGTGCGCCAGCGCGATGCCCTTGCCGTCGTAGACCATCACGTACAGGTCCTTCTTGGTCCAGTTGGCCTTGTCGTAGGTGAAGTCCTTGTACGCCTGCTCGGCGCCGACCTTCTTGATGTGCTCGAACGCGGCCTTCGTCATCGCGATCGCCTCGTCGCGCGTGCCGCGCTGCTCCTGCGCCAGCGCACCGGCGACGAACGACGCGACGACCACCGCGGCACCGATGCCGCGCATCCACTGCTTCAACATGTCCGGGAATCCTCGGGAAAAGAAGGAAAGAGACTCGAATGCATCGGCCGGCGCACGCGCCTCTCGGACGCGGCCTGCGCCGGACAACCCGGCGGGTATCGGCCGCTGCCGCCGTCGCTGGAGCGCGGTCGCACGACCGCCCGTGACGCATCGCACGGCGGCACGCCGATTGCGCTGCCGTCACACCGCGGTGCGGCGGCCGCCCCACAATGCCGCCACCGTCGGTGTGAGCCGCCCCCCTGCCCGTCCTTGACGCACTGCGCGATGACCTCGGCCTTCGACTTCTCGCACGCCGTCACGGCGCCGTTTCGCATGCAGCCCGGGCTGCGCCGGCTCGCGCCCGGCGCGCGGCAGCTGACACCGGTGCGGCCCGGCTCGCGCCACCAGCGCGAGAAGCTCGCCGTGCTCGGCGCGTTCGCCGATCAGGCGCTGCTCGCCGAGCCCGGCTTCGACGCGACGGCGGCGCTCGATGCGCTGGCGCGTCACGCCGCCGCCGAGCACCCGCAGCACTTCGCGTGGGACGGCCGCTGCGCGCACGCGCTGGGCGTGCGCGTCGACGGCGACGACGTCGCGCAGCAGCGCGCCGGCGTGTTCGGGCACGGCGACGAGGTCGCGCGCTGCCTGCGCGCGCTGCCCGCCGGCTGGCGGCTCGCCGGGCTGCTCGCGCTCGCGTTCGAGGAGGACTTCGCCGTCGTCGACGGCACGCGCGGCACGATCCCGTGGCTCGCGGTCGCGCTGCCGTCGCACTGGGCGCCCGAGGCGAAGGTCGGCCAGCGGTTCGCGCAGGTGCACGCACCGGTGGCCGACAGCGAGCGGCTGATCGCGGCGAGCGAGCACCTCGTGCGCCTGGTCACCGGGCCCGAGCGCTGGGAGCGCTTCGTGTGGACCGTGACACCGCACCCGCGGCTGCACGCACACCCGGCGCGCGTCGACCCCGCGGGCTGGCCGGCGGGCCTCACCGTGGCCGATCTGGCGACTGCGGCGTGGTGGCGCACCGAGCGCCAGACCTTCGTGCCGCTGCCGGTGCAGCGCCAGGCCGTGTTCACGATCCACGTCGACGTGCAGCCGCTGGCGCAGGCCATTGCGCGGCCTGCCGACGCGCGCGCGCTGCACGATGCGATCGCGAGCATGAGCGACGCCGTGCTCGCGTACCGCGGCCTCGCGGCCGCGCGCGAGCCGCTGCTCGCGTGGCTGCGCGAGCGCGCGGGCGCGCACGCGGCATGAGGTTCGCGCCGATCACGCCGGCGCGCATCGTCTTCGGCGACGGCGCGCCCGACGCGCCGCCGTACGCGCCGGACTTCGGCGACGTCTACCACGCACGCGCCGGCGCGCTCGCGCAGGCGCGGCACGTGTTCCTCGGCGGCAACGCGCTGCCGCAGCGCTGGCAGGGCCGCGCGCGCTTCGTGATCCTCGAGACCGGCTTCGGGCTCGGCCACAACTTCCTCGCCACCTGGGCCGCGTGGCGCGACGACCCGCATCGCTGCGAGCGGCTGTGGTTCGTCTCGATCGACAAGCACCCGCCGACGCGCGGCGACCTCGCGCGCGCGCACGCCGCGTCGCCGCTGCCCGGCCTCGCACGCGACCTCGTCGACGCCTGGCCGCCGCTGACACCCGACCTGCACACGCTCGCGTTCGACGGCGGCCGCGTGATGCTGCGGCTGGCCTTCGGCGACGTCGCGCAGTGGCTGCCGCAACTCGTGCTCGACGCCGACGCGTTCTACCTCGACGGCTTCGCACCCGACCGCAACCCGGCGATGTGGGACGCGCGCGTGCTCAAGGCGCTGGCCGGCCGCGCGGCACCGGGCGCCACCGCGGCGACGTGGAGCGTCGCGCGCGACGTGCGCGACGGGCTGGCCGGCGCCGGCTTCGCCGTCGAACGCGCGCCGGGCTTCGGCGGCAAGCGCGAGATGACGGTCGCGCGCTACGCGCCGGCGTTCACGCCGCGGCGTGCACGCGCGCCGGGGCGCGTCGCGCCGCGCGACGCGGTGGTCGTCGGCGCCGGGCTGGCCGGGGCGGCGGCGGCGCAGGCGCTGGCCGAAACCGGCTGGGCGGTCACCGTGCTCGAGCGCCGCGAGCGGCCCGCGGCCGAGGCCTCGGGCAACGCGGCCGGGCTGTTCCACGGCAGCGTCGCGCCCGACGACGGCGTGCCGTCGCGCGCGCTGCGCGCCGCCGCGCTCGAGGCGGCGCGCGTCTACGCGCCGCTGCTGCGCGAGAGCGTCGTGACCGGCGCCGCCTGCGGGCTGCTGCAGCGCGTCGAGGACCTGACGCTCGACGCGATGCAGGCGCGCCTGGCCCGCCAGGGGCTGCCGGCCGACTACGCGCAGGCGCTCGACGCGCCCGCCGCGTCGGCGCATGCCGGCATCGCCGTCGACGGGCCCGCATGGTGGTTCCCCGGCGGCGGCTGGCTCGCACCGCCCACGCTGGTCGCGCATGGGCTCGCGCACCCGCGCGTGACGCTGCGCACCGGCGCCGCGGTGCACGCGCTGCGCGCGCACGGCGACGGCTGGCAGATGCTCGACGCCGACGGGCGAGTGCTCGCGCACAGCCGCACCGTCGTGCTCGCCAATGCACACGACGCCGCGCGCCTGCTCGGCCGCGGCGACTGGCCGCTGCGCTCGAGCCGTGGTCAGGTCACGCAGCTCGATGCCGCCACCGCAGCGCACCTGCCGCGCCCGCGCGTGCCGCTGGCCGGCGACGGCTACGCGATCGCGCTGCCCGACGGCGGCCTGCTGTGCGGCGCGACGCGCCACGCCGGCGACGCCGACGCGTCGCTGCGCGCGAGCGACCACGCGTACAACCTCGAGCGGCTGCGGCGGCTGACCGGCACCGCGCCGGCCGTCGATCCTGCGGCGCTGGCCGGGCGCGTCGGCTGGCGCCTCGCGGTGCCCGACCGGCTGCCGCTCGTCGGCGCGGTACCGGTGGCCGGCGCTGCCGCAGCGCGCGTACGCGACGTGGCGCGCATCGAGGGTCTGTTCGTCTGCACCGCGTTCGGCTCGCGCGGCATCACGTGGGCGCCGCTGGCCGGCGCGCTCGTCGCCGCCTGGGCCGCGGGCGACCCGTTCCCGCTCGATGCGCGCGGCGTCGACGCACTCGACGCGGCGCGCTTAGTGCCCCGCGCGTGAGCAGGCGCGTCAGAACGTCAGCGTGCGCACGCCGTCGGCCGTGCCGAGCAGGCACACCGAGGCCTTGTGGCGCGCGAAGATGCCGCAGGTCACGACGCCGGGCCACTGGTTGATCTCGTCCTCGAGCCGCGGCGGGTCGGCGATCACGAGGCCGCGCACGTCGAGCACCGGATGGCCGTTGTCGGTGAGCACCGGCAGCCCCTCGCCGTTGCGGCGCAGCGTCGCGGTGCCGCCCTGCTCGGCGAAGCGGCGCGACACCTGCGGCGCGGCCATCGCGATCACTTCGACCGGCAGCGGGTAGCGGCCGAGCACGTCGACGAGCTTGCTCTCGTCGGCGATGCAGACGAAGCGCTCGGCGAGGTCGGCGACGATCTTCTCGCGCGTCAGCGCCGCGCCGCCGCCCTTGATCATGTAGCCGCGGCGGTCGATCTCGTCGGCGCCGTCGATATAGACCGGCAGCCGCTCGACCGCCGTCGTGTCGTACACCGCGATGCCGTGGCGGCGCAGCCGCTCGCTGCTCGCCTCCGAGCTCGACACCGCGCCGGCGATGCGGTCCTTGACCGTGGCCAACGCGTCGATGAAGAAGTTGACCGTCGAGCCGGTGCCCACGCCGATGATCGCGCCGTCGGGCACGTGTGCGAGTGCGGCGCGGGCCACGAGGGCCTTCAGTTCGTCCTGGGTCGGCATGGCAGGGGGCGCGGTGCGGGGCTGCGGGACAATGAACCGATTATGTCGCTCGTGCCCTACGCCCTCGCCCGCCCGTTCCTCTTCGGCCTCGACCCCGAGCGCGCGCACGACCTGACGCTCGACGCGATCGCCGCGCTGCAGGACACGCCGGCGCGCTGCCTGTGGACGCAGCCGCGCGTCGACGACCCGGTGACGGTGGCCGGGCTGCGTTTCCCGAACCGCGTCGGGCTCGCCGCGGGCCTGGACAAGAACGGCCGCTGCATCGACGGGCTCGGTGCGATGGGCTTCGGCTTCATCGAAGTCGGCACCGTGACGCCGAAGCCGCAGCCCGGCAACCCGAAGCCGCGCATGTTCCGCCTGCCGCAGGCGCAGGCGCTGATCAACCGCATGGGCTTCAACAACGACGGCCTCGCGGCCTTCGTCGCCAACGTGCAGCGCGCGCACCGCTTCCGCGCCGCGGGCGGCATCGTCGGCCTGAACATCGGCAAGAACGCCGCCACACCGATCGAGCGCGCCGTCGACGACTACCTCACCGGCCTGGCCGGCGTCTACCCGCACGCCGACTACGTGACGGTCAACATCTCGAGCCCGAACACGAAGAACCTGCGCGCGCTGCAGGGCGACGAGGCGCTCGACGCGCTGCTCGCGGCGCTGCAGGCGCGCCGCGCCGCGCTCGAGCGCGCGCACGCGCGCCGCGTGCCGCTGCTGCTGAAGATCGCGCCCGACCTCGACGACGCGCAGATCGACCTCATCGCCGCCACCGTCGTGCGCCACGGCCTCGACGGCGTGATCGCGACCAACACCACCGTCGCGCGCGACGCCGTGCAGGGCCTGCCGCACGCCGACGAGGCCGGCGGCCTGTCCGGGCGGCCCGTGTTCGAGGCGAGCAACCGCGTAATCCGCCGCCTGCGTGCCGCGCTCGGCAAGGGCGTGGCGATCGTCGGCGTCGGCGGCGTGATGAGCGGCGCCGACGCGCGCGCCAAGCTCGACGCCGGCGCCGACCTCGTGCAGCTGTATACCGGGCTGATCTACCGCGGCCCGGCGCTCGTCAGCGAAGTGGCGCGCGCGCTGGCGACGAGGCCGTCCACATAGGGCCGGCCGGGGTACGCGTCGGCTGCACGTCCACCGCGCAGCAGGTCGAGCGCCCAGCGCGCCGCGAGCGTGCGCAGCGCCTCGGTGTTCGCCGGCGACGGCGGACCCTGGCGGCACGCGAGGACGGCGAGCGCATCGGTGTCCTCGCCTTCGGCGTCGACGTGCGTCGAACCCTGCGTCAGTTCGACGCCGACGAAGCCGTCGCCGCCGGCCGCCCGCGCGGCGTCGACGACGCGCTGCAGCGCCGGCAGCGCGTTGTGCCGCGCGTTGCAGCCACCGCTCGCGGCCATCACGGCGTAGACCGGCCGCCGGCCGCCGTCGGCGATCGCGGCCAGGTTGGCGGCGAAGCCGCCCGTCGCGACGGGGTCGAACAGCACCGCACCGCCGAGGCGCGACGCGTCGGCCCACGCGAGCGCACGCCCGACGCGCGCGGCGAACGCCGCGCCGGCGGAGTGGCCGGCGACGACGACGCGCGGCGGCACCGCGCGCCCGTCGGGCGCAGTCAGGCCGTGCAGGATCGCCGCGGCGAGCGTGTCGGCCAGCGCCGCGGTGTCACCGACCGGCCCGGTGTCAATGCACAGCGTCGTCGCGCCTTGCGCGGCGATGCGCTGCGCCGTCGTGCGCAGGTTCGCGCAGCGGCGCGCGAAGCCGTGCTGCACGAGCACCAGGCCCGCGCTGTCGCCGGCGGGCAGTTGCCACTCGGTGTCGAGCGCTTCACCGGCGAACTCGAAGCGGCCGAACGCGATCGCGGTCGGCACCCCGGCGCCCGGCGGCGGCGCCGACGCGGGCGGCACGAGCGCGCAGCCGGCCAGCAGCGCCGTCGCGACGACGGTCGCGGCGCCGGCGCTGCGCCACGGCGCGCCCGCGCGCGGCGTCACTGCAGCGGCACGCCGGTCTTGCTCTGCAGCTCGTCGCGCGTGACGCCGGGCGCCATCTCGACGACCTTCAGCCCGTGCGGCGTCACGTCGAGCACGGCGAGGTCGGTGATGATGCGGTCGACGACGCCCACGCCCGTCAGCGGCAGCGTGCACTGGGGCAGGATCTTCAGCTCGAAGCCCGAGCCGTCCTTCTTCTTCGCGACGTGCTCCATCAGCACGACGACGCTCTTGACGCCGGCCACGAGGTCCATCGCGCCGCCCATGCCCTTGACCATCTTGCCGGGGATCATCCAGTTCGCGAGGTCGCCCTTCTCGCTGACTTGCATCGCGCCGAGGATGCTCAGGTTGACCTTGCCGCCGCGGATCATCGCGAAGCTGTCGTGGCTGCCGAAGATGCTCGAGCCGGGGATCGTCGTCACCGTCTGCTTGCCGGCGTTGATCAGGTCGGGGTCGACCTCGCTCTCGTCCGGGAACGGGCCGATGCCGAGCATGCCGTTCTCGCTCTGCAGCCAGACCTCGATCGACGGATCGACGAAGTTGGCCACCAGCGTCGGCAACCCGATGCCCAGGTTCACGTAGAACCCGTCCTGCAGTTCCTTGGCCGCGCGCGCGGCCATCTCGTCGTGGGTCCAGGCCATTTCAGATTCCTTTCGGGTTCTGCTTGGTGGTGCGCTTCTCGATGCGCTTCTCGGGGTTCGCGTTGAGCACCAGGCGGTGGACGTAGATGCCGGGCAGGTGCACCGCGTCGGGGTCGAAGGTGCCCGTCTCGACGATCTCCTCGACCTCGACGACGCTGATGCGCCCGGCCATGATCACCGCCGGGTTGAAGTTGCGCGCGGTGCGGCGGAAGATCAGGTTGCCGGCCTTGTCGGCCTTCCACGCCTTGCCCAGGCTGACGTCGGGCACGAGGCTGCGCTCCATCAGGTAGGTCTTGCCGTCGAACTCGCGCGTCTCCTTGCCCTCGGCGACGATCGTGCCGACGCCGGTGCGCGTGAAGAACGCCGGGATGCCGGCGCCGCCGGCGCGCAGCTTCTCGGCCAGTGTGCCCTGCGGCGTGAACTCGAGCTCGAGCTCGCCGGCCAGGTACTGGCGCTCGAACTCCTTGTTCTCGCCGACGTAGCTCGAGATCATCTTCCTGATCTGCCGCGTCTCGAGCAGCTTGCCCAGCCCGAAGCCGTCGACGCCGGCGTTGTTCGAGATCACGGTCAGGTTCTTCACGCCGCTGTCGCGCAGCGCGTCGATCAGCGCTTCGGGGATGCCGCACAGTCCGAAGCCACCGACCGCGAGCAGCTGGCCGTCGCGCACGATGCCCTGCAGCGCCGCGTCGGCGCTCGGGTAGATCTTGTTCATGGGATGCCTCCAGGCGAGCGAGGGATGTCGCGGGCCGGGAAGATACTACGTAAGGCGTTAAGTAGTCGTTACGTAGAATCAATTAACGGCGAACCCCCATCGCCAGCCGCAGCCACCACCGGGAGCCCGCATGGCCCAGTTGCCCGACGACCTGATCCCGAAGCTGGAGGCGACGTACGCGCAAGTCGCCGCGCCGTTCGTGCGCTCGCTGGGCCTGCGCGTCGTCTCGGCGAGCAAGGAGGTATCGACGCTGGCGATGCCGATCACGCCGCACCTCGTGCACGGCGGCGGTGTGCTGTGCGGCCAGGCGATGCTCGCCGCCGCCGACACCGCGATGGTGCTCGCGCTGTCGGCCTGGTTCGGCGAGTTCCGACCGATGACGACGGTGCAGCTGCAGACCAGCTTCCTGCGCCCGGTGCCGGCCGACGCCGGCGAGGCAATCATCACGTGCCGCATCCTGCGCTGCGGCAAGTCGCTGGCGTTCGGCGAGGTCGACCTCGCGCTGCCCGATGGCAAGCTGTTCGCGCACGCCACCACCACCTACGCGCTGATCGGAGGCGGGAGCGCCGGGTGAGCGCCGCGCCACCGCTGGACTACCGCACCGCGTTCGACCTCGCGCCGATCGGCCTCGTGCTGTCGCGCCACCGGCTGATGGTCGACTGCAACCGGCGCGTGCTCGAGATGTTCGGCGCGCAGCGCGAGCAGCTCGTCGGCCGCTCGTTCGAGGTGCTGTACCCGACGCACGAGGAGTTCGAGCGCACCGGCCAGCGCATCGTCGCGAGCCTCGACGAACAGGGCTGGTACGCCGACGAGCGCGTGATGAAGCGCGTCGACGGCCCGAGGCGTGGCGAGCTGTTCTGGTGCCACGTCAGCGGCCGCGCGCTCGACCCGTCCGACCCGCACGCCGCGGGCATCTGGGCCTTCGAGGACCTGTCGTCGCGCCGCGCGCTCAAGCTCGAGCTGACCGCACGCGAGCGCGAGATCGCCGCGCTGCTGATCGAGGGCCTCACGAGCAAGGGCATCGGCAAGAAACTCGCGATCAGCCCGCGCACCGTCGACGTGTACCGCGCGCGGCTGATGCGCAAGGTCGGCGCGGCCACCACGCCCGAACTCGTGCACAAGCTGCTGTCCTGACCCACCCCCGAAGCACCTTCGGCGCCTCCCCCTTCAGGGAGCACCGAAGCCGGCTCCGCGTCGGCCGCCTGCCGGGCCGACGCCAGCGGATGCGTGCCACGCCGAAACCCACGGAGGCCCCCGATGATCACCGTCCACCATCTCGAGAACTCGCGCTCGCAGCGCGTGCTGTGGCTGCTCGAGGAGATCGGCGTGCCCTACGAGGTCAAGCTCTACCGGCGCGACCCGACGACGGGCTACGCGCCGCCCGAGCTCGCTCAGGTGCACCCGCTGGGCAAGAGCCCGGTGATCACCGACGGTGCGCTGACGGTGGCCGAGACCGGGGCGATCGTCGAGCACCTCGTCGACACCTACGCCCCGCAGCTGCGCCCACCGCGGGGCACGGCGGACGCACGGCGCTACACGTACTGGCTGCACTTCGCCGAAGGCAGCGCGATGCCGCCGCTGCTGATGAAGCTCGTGTTCGACCGCATCAAGGCCGCGCCGATGCCGTTCTTCGTCCGGCCGATCGCACGCGCGATCGCCGACAAGGTGCTCGCCGGTTTCGTGATGCCCAACGTCGAGCGCCAGCTCGCGTTCATGGACGCCGAGCTGAAGCACCGGCCCTGGTTCGCCGGCCAGGACTTCAGCGCCGCCGACGTGATGATGAGCTTCCCGCTCGAGGCCGCCGCGCAGCGCGCCGGGCTCGACGCGCGCTACCCGGCGCTGCAGGACTGGCTCGCGCGCATCCACGCGCGCCCGGCGTACCGCCGCGCGCTCGAACGCGGCGGGCCGTACGCGTTCGCCGACTGACGCGCAGCGCTCAGCCGAGCATCTGGTTCCACATCGACTCGCCCCACTGCTGCGCGCCCTGACCCGACGCGAGGCTGTGCTTCGGGTCGACCTGGAAGCTGAGCTTCGGCGCCTGGCCCGGCTCGACGCTGGCGGCCACGTTGATCATGATCGCCTCGTTGTGCGTGACCGCAGCCCAGCAGATGCCGGCCGGCAGCGTGACCGCGCCGCTCGCGGCCGGCGCGGGCTGCCCGGCGACGCGCCGCTCGATGTCGTGCGCGACCTGCTTGCCGGCGCCGAACGCGACGTGCCCGCTCTTGGGCAGCGGCGTGCCCTGCGCGTCGCCGACGACGTAGATCTTCTCGTCGGCCTGGCTCTGGAAGCTCGGCAGCCTGACCGCGGCCCAGCGCTCGCCGAGACCCGCCTGCCGGATCAGCGCCGGCGCGCGCATCGGCAGCACCATGTTGGCGGCCGTGAACCTGACGTCGCCGGTCGGCGTCACGAGCACGCGCCGTCCGACGTCGACCGCACTGACCTCGGTGTTGGGCACGTACTCGATCTCGCGCGAATAGACGTTCTTCATCGCGTTGACGATCGGCGCGGCGATCGGCGGCGGCATCGGGTTCGGGTTCGCGTCGACGATGACGATCTTGCCCTTGGTGCCGCGGCGCTTCATCTGCTCGGCGATCAGGAACGCGCGCTCGTACGGCGCCGGCGGGCAGCGGTACGGCGGCTTCGGCACCGTGATGACGAACTCGCCGCCCTTGTCGAGGAAGGCGTCGACCTGCCGGCGCACCGCCTGCTGCTCGAATGCGCGGAACCCCACCGGCAGCTGCTCGCGCGCCGCGGCGTAGCCCTGCACCGCTTCTTCGATGTATTCGACGCCGGGCGACAGCACGAGGAAGTCGTAGGGGTGACGCTCGCCACCGGCGACGACGGCAGAGCCGGCGCGGTCGATCTCGGTCACGCGCGCACGCACGCGGCGGATGCCGGCGCGATCGACGTTGGCGTAGCTGCGCTGGTAGTCGCTCGCCGCCGTGAAGCCGGCGACGTAGTGCACGCTCAGCGGACACGACATGAAGGCGTCGTTCAGCTCGATCAGCGTCACTGCGACCTTGCCGCCTTCGGCCAGCGTGCGCGCCGCACCGAGTCCGCCCCAGCCGCCGCCGACGACGACCACGCGCGGCTTGGCCGGCTGCGGCACGACGGCGCAGCCGGCGACCCACGCGCCCACGCCGGCCACGCCCAGGCGCACGAGC
This sequence comes from Calidifontimicrobium sp. SYSU G02091, assembly GCF_022631395.1. Classification (NCBI taxonomy): domain Bacteria; kingdom Pseudomonadati; phylum Pseudomonadota; class Betaproteobacteria; order Burkholderiales; family Sphaerotilaceae; genus Azohydromonas; species Calidifontimicrobium sp. SYSU G02091. Next base: position 58,669 of record NZ_JALBGB010000023.1, on the reverse strand, counting down.
GCGCGCCGCGACGACGAAAACCGTCCCATGTCCCCTCCTGTCAAAGAAGCCTGTGCCACGCCAGCACCGCGGCGCATCACACCGCTACCGGTGTCGGTATCGTGGGCGACGGGTCACGACCGGCGCATCAGCGCAAACCCTCGTCGGATTTGACCGCCTTGAGCGCCGTCAAGCGCGTCGTCAGGCGATCACGGCGCGCAGCCAGTCGGGCAGCGGCACCGACTTGCCCGCCGGGAAGTCGACCCACACCGTCTTCGCACCGCCGCTGGCGTAGATGACGCCCGGCTCGTCGGTGCGCTCGAGGGTGATGTAGGTCTCGAAGCTGCTGCGCCCGGGCTTGGCGACGTAGTGCTTCGCGAGCACGTCGCCCGGGTACTCGAGCTGCTTGTGGAAGTTGCAGAACGCGTTGACGATCACCGGCCCGGTGCCCTGCGGGTCGGGCGCGCCGCCAAGCGCGTGCAGCCACTCGATGCGCACGATCTCCATGTAGCGGAAGTAGACCGTGTTGTTGACGTGGCCCATCGCGTCCATGTCGCCCCAGCGGATCGGGATCACGGTCTGGTGCGTCAGCTTCTTGTGTTCGGGCAGCTCGAATCGCATCGTTCAGGTCGTCGTCGTGTCGGGGTCGATGCCGAGCTCGCGCGCCAGCCGCTGCACGAGCGCGCGCAGGTCGGCGACCTCGCGCGCCAGGCGCGCCTGCTCGGCCTTCAATGCCGCGAGCTCGCCGGCGCCGACGCCGGCGTCGCCCGGCGCGGCCGCAGCGGGCACGGGCACGCTCACGTCGCCACACAGCAGGTGCGCCCAGCGGTGCTCGCGCTCGCCGGGAGCCTTCGGCAGCCGCATGACGCGCGGCGGGTCCTTCGCGGCGAGCTCGTCGAGGAAGGCCTCGACCGACGAGATGTCGGCGAAGCGGTGCAGCCGCTCGGCGTTCAGGCGCAGTTCGGCCGCGGTCTGCGGCCCGCGCAGCATCAGCACCGCGAGCAGCGCGACCGCGGCGCCGGGCACGCCGAGCACGCGCGGCGCGTTGTGCTCGAAGCGCACGACGCGGCTGCCGCTGACCTCGACGACGAGGCTCAGGTCCTTCAGTCCGTCGATGGCGCCGAGCACGTCGGCATCGGTCGCCACGATCACCGGCTCGCGCGCCGTCTTCTGGTTGCAGCCGGCCACCAGCGCGTTCAGGCTCAGCGGGTAGGTGTCGGGGACGGTGGCCTGCTTCTCGACGAGCACGCCGAGCACGCGCGCCTCGAGCGGCGTCAGCGCACGCACATGCGCTCCCGCTGGCTACGCCGCCCATCAAGCGGCCGCCGCGGATCCGGCTTCGCCGGTCCGCTGGCGGCGCCCCCTGGCGGGAGGCGCCGCAGGCGCTTCGGGGGAGACCCCATCACACGCCGAAGCCGTCGTCGGCGGCGATGACCGCGCCGTTGACGAAGTGGCTCTCGTTGGCGCACAGCATCATCAGCACCGCGTCGAGGTCCTGCGGCTGGCCGACGCGCTTGCGCGGCAGCATCTGGATGAGCTTCTGCCCGGCCTCGGTCTGCCAGTGGTGGTGGTTGATCTCGGTGTCGATGTAGCCGGGGCAGATCGCGTTGACGTTGATGCCGTAGCGCCCCCACTCGAGCGCCATCGCGCGCGTCATGTGGATCACCGCCGCCTTGCTCATGCAGTACACGCCGATCTGGCCGAGCACGCGCAGCCCCGCCATCGACGCGATGTTGACGATGCGCCCGCCGGTGAAGGTACCGGGCGCGGCGCCGCGGCTGCGCGCGATCATGCGCTTGCCGACCTCCTGCGCGACGAAGAACGCGCCGCGCGTGTTGGTGTCCATCACATGGTCGTAGTCGTCGGGCGTCACGTCGACGAGCCTCTGCGTCGTGCTGACGCCCGAGTTGTTGACCAGGATGTCGAGCGTGCCCATCTCGGTCTCGGCGTGCGCCACGGCCGACTTGATGCTGTCGGGGTCGGTCACGTCGAGCGCGACGACGTGCGCGTCGCCGCCGGCGGCCTCGATCTCGGCGCGCAGCGTCTTCAGCCGCTCGATGCGGCGCGCCGCGAGCACGACGCCGGCGCCGGCACGTGCCAAGGTGCGCGCGAACTGCGCGCCCAGTCCGCTGGACGCGCCGGTGACCAGGGCCACGCGGCCCGACAGGTCGATCTGGTAACTCATGACCACTCCCGATTCGTCGCGGCGACGATAGCACGCGGTCGTGACACGACACGGCGAAATAGCACGACCGTTCGATTTTGTCCGCTGGCCCCGTAGAATGCGCGGCTCGCCAGTCCAGGAGACCCGTTCCATGACGCCGCAGCAGATCCTCGAGCAGTTCGGCCCGCGCGAGTCGATGCAGTACGACGTCGTCGTCGTCGGCGCCGGGCCGGCCGGGCTCGCGACCGCGATCCGGCTCAAGCAGCTCGACGCGAACCTGTCGGTCGTCGTGCTCGAGAAGGGTTCCGAGCCCGGCGCGCACATTCTGTCGGGCGCGGTGATGGACCCGCGCGCACTGACCGAGCTGCTGCCCGACTGGAAGGAGCGCGGCGCGCCGCTGAACCAGCCGGTGACGGCCGACGAGGTGCTGATCCTGAGCGAACACCGCGCCAGCGCGACGCCGCATGCGCTGATCCCCGACTGCATGCGCAACGAGGGCTGCTACGTGATCAGCCTCGGCGCCGTCGTCAAGTGGCTCGCCGAGCAGGCCGAGGCCCTGGGCGTCGAGATCTTCCCCGGCTTCGCCGCCGCCGAGGTGCTGTACACCGACGACGGGCGCGTGCGCGGCGTGGCCACCGGCAACGTCGGCATCGGCAAGGACGGCGAACCGACCGAGAACTTCCAGCTCGGCATGGAGCTGCTGGGCAAGTACACGGTCTTCGCCGAGGGCGCGCGCGGCCACCTGGGCAAGCAGCTGATCGCGCGCTACGCGCTCGACGAGGGCCGTGACCCGCAGAGCTACGGCATCGGCATCAAGGAGCTGTGGGAAGTGCCGCCCGAGAAGGCCCGGCCGGGCCTCGTCGTGCACACCGCCGGCTGGCCGCTGGACGACAACACCTACGGCGGCGGCTTCCTCTACCACCTCGAGGGCCACCGCGTCACGCTCGGCCTCGTCGTCGGGCTCGACTACCAGAACCCGTGGCTGAGCCCGTTCGAGGAGATGCAGCGCTGGAAGACGCACCCGTCGATTCGCGCGCACCTCGAAGGCGGCAAGCGCATCGGCTACGGCGCGCGCGCGATCACCGCCGGCGGTCTGCTGAGCCTGCCCAAGCTCGTGTTCCCGGGCGGCGCGCTCGTGGGCTGCGACGCCGGCACGCTCAACGCCTCGCGCATCAAGGGCAGCCACGCCGCGATCAAGAGCGGCATGCTCGCCGCCGAGGCGGCGGCCGCGGCGATCGCCGCCGGGCGCAGCGGTGACGAGCTCGCCGCCTATCCCGAGGCCTTCGCGAAGAGCTGGCTGTACGCGGAGCTCGACGCGAGCCGCAATTTCAAGCAGTGGTTCAAGAAGGGCCGCCTGGTGGGCACCGTGATGACCGGCGTCGAGCAGTGGCTGCTGCCGCGGCTCGGCATCAAGAGCCCGCCGTGGACGATCCACCGCCACACGCCCGACCATACGCGCCTGAGCGGCGCGGCCGCGTGCGAGCCGATCCGCTACCCGAAGCCCGACGGCGTGCTGACCTTCGACCGGCTGAGCTCGGTGTACCTGAGCAACACGAACCACGAGGAGAACCAGCCTGCGCACCTGACGCTCAAGGACGCGTCGGTGCCGGTGGCGGTGAACCTCGACAAGTACGCCGGCCCCGAGGCGCGCTACTGCCCGGCCGGCGTCTACGAGTTCGTCAAGAACGACGACGGCAGCGACCGCCTCGTGATCAACGCGCAGAACTGCGTGCACTGCAAGACCTGCGACATCAAGGACCCGACGCAGAACATCGTCTGGGTCACGCCCGAGGGCGGCGGCGGGCCGAACTACGCGGGGATGTAGCACCCCGGCGCCGCCACCCACGCGGCACACCACGAACGCTCGACGCCTCTCGCCCGCGTCGTCGAGCATCGCCCGTGACGACGCCTCGCGGCGTGTCGCGCCCGCTCGACGTCCCGCAGGTCCGCGCCGAGTTCCACGGCGCGATCGGCGGGCCTTTGCGCTGCGTCGCCGCGCCTTCGAAGCCGCACGGCCGCGCATGGAACGGCGGCGCGGCGTCTCGGTCGTATGGCCCCGTGTGCCACCCGGCCCGACGCCCCGCGGGGCCCGTTCGTTCGTGAGCGTCGCTGCGTGCCACCCTCTTCACCTGAAGGAGTCCCGATGAAGAAGCTGCTTGCCCTCTCGGCCCTGTCTGTCGCCGCGTTCGCCGTCCAGGCCAAGGACATCGTCGACACGGCCGCTGCGGCGGGTACGTTCAACAAGCTCGTCAGCGCGGTGAAGGCCGCTGGCCTGGCCGAGACGCTGAAGGGTCCCGGCCCGTTCACCGTGTTCGCGCCGAGCGACGAGGCGTTCGCGAAGATCCCGCAGGCCGAACTCGACGCGCTGCTCGCCGACAAGGACCGGCTCAAGCAGGTGCTCGCCTATCACGTCGTGCCGGGCAAAGTCATGGCCGCCGACGTGAAGGCCGGCGAGGTCAAGACCGTGCAGGGCTCGGCGATCACGCTGAGCACCGCCGGCGGCGTGCGCGTCAACGACGCCAACGTCGTCAAGGCCGACATCGTGGCCGACAACGGCGTGATCCACGTGATCGACGCGGTGATCCTGCCGCAGCTGTAAGCCGGCGCTGTCCGGCACCGGCCGCGCCAGAGCGGGCCGCCGCGAAGCGGTCCGCCCGCTGCGCCCCCGCCGGCGTTGACACGGCCGCGAGCGCTGCGATCTACTGCCCCCATGCGGATGGGCCGATGGGCGGCGCGTCCACCGCGCCGTCACCGAACAACCGCCCGTGGAGGAGTCAGATCGTGAAGAGCCGTTTCCTGTTCGCCGCGGCCGCGCTCGCCGCGCTGTCGGGCTGCGCGAGCCTCGCGCCGACGCCCGCGCCCGTGTGGCCCGACGTCGTCGTGCACCTGCACACGCTGGGCAAGGCCTACCTCGTCGACCCGCGCACCGATCAGGTCGTCGCCGCGCTCGACACGGTGCCTGGCGGCAACCTCGGTTCGACGACGCCCGACGGGCGCTACGTCTACGTCGGCGGCGAGGCGCTGAACCAGAACACCGTCACCGTGCTCGACCTGAAGGAGCGCAAGGTCGTCAAGAAACTCGCCACCGGCAGCCGCCCGAAGCACCCCCAGGTCAGCCCCGACGGGCGCTGGGTGATGGTCAACCACTGGGGACTCGACGGCGGCAAGCTGCGTGTGACCTTCATCGACACGCGCACGCACGAGATCGCGAAGAACGTCGAGGTCGCGGTCGCCGGTGCCGCGTCGCCGACCGCGGTGACGTCGATGCACAACAGCTGGAGCGTCGACTCGCGCTACGCGTTCACCGTCGACCGTGTCGACCGGAACCTGCTCGTGATCGACACGCGCGACTGGTCGGTGCGCAAGATCGCGACACCTTCGCAGCCGCACTACCCGGTGCCGAGCCCCGACGGCAAGGAGCTGTGGCTCGTCGTCGAGGGCCGCGGCACGGCCGAGCCGCCGGCGGCGCTCGTCTACGACCTGACGCAGCCGGGCATGCCGCAGATCGCGCGCGTGAACCTGCCGCTCGCGGGGCAGGCGGCGATCGAGGGCCACCACGGCAACTTCACGCAGGACGGGCGGCACTTCTACATGCTCAACCGCGGCCCGGGCAACGACCTCAGGGGCACCGCGGTGGCCGCCGTCGATGCGCGCACGAAGCAGGTCGTCGCGCGCGTCGACACCGGCAGCACCGGCATCGGCCACACCTACAACACCCCCGACGGCCGCTACGCGGTGGTGACGAACTACGGCAACAACGTGATCAGCGTGATCGACGCGAAGACGTTCCGCCTCGTCAAGGACCTGACGGTCGGCAAGGGCCGCATGGGCCACGTCGCGTTCACGCGCGACGGGCGCTTCGGCTACGTGTCGAACGCCGGCGACGGCAACCTGCACAAGATCGACATGGCGAGCCTCACCGTCGTCAAGGAGATCGCCACCGGCAACGCGCCGGGCGGCGCGCAGGTGCTCAACGTGTGGACCGGCGTGTTCGAGGAGCTGCCGCGCTGACGCCCCCGCGGGGCGTGCCCGGGGTCAGTAGACCTCGGGCACGATCATCTCGGGCGGCACCGGGTGGCGGATGTAGTCCGGGTGCCGCTCGCGCGGCGGCAGCACGACCTCGGGGCGCTCGACCTCGTGGTAGGGCACCAGGCTCAGCAGGTGGTGGATGCAGTTGAGCCGCGCGCGCTTCTTGTCGACCGCCGGCACGATCCACCACGGCGCCTCGGGGATGTGCGTGCGCTCGAGCATCGCCTCCTTGGCCTTGGTGTAGTCCTCCCAGCGGCGGCGGCTCTCGAGGTCCATCGGACTGAGCTTCCACTGCTTCAGCGGGTCGTGGATGCGGCCGAGGAAGCGCAGGTGCTGCTCGTCGTCGGTGATCGAGAACCAGTACTTGACGAGCTGGATGCCCGAGCGCACCAGCATGCGCTCGAACTCGGGCACCGAGCGGAAGAACTCCTCGACCTCGTCCTCGGTGCAGAAGCCCATCACGCGCTCGACGCCGGCGCGGTTGTACCAGCTGCGGTCGAACAGCACGATCTCGCCGCCGGCTGGCAGGTGCGGCACGTAGCGCTGGAAGTACCACTGCGTGCGCTCGCGGTCGCTGGGCGCCGGCAGCGCGACGACGCGCGCCACACGCGGGTTGAGCCGCTGCGTGATACGCTTGATGACGCCGCCCTTGCCGGCCGCGTCGCGCCCCTCGAAGACGATGACCATCTTGTGCCTGGTGTGCGCGACCCAGTCTTGCAGTTTCACGAGCTCGCCCTGCAGCCGGAACAGCTCGCGGAAGTAGGTCTGCCGCGCCGCGCGTGCCTGCGGGCTGCGGTCGACCACGGTGCGCCCTTCGGCGTCGACGTCGCGGTCTTCGTACGCCATCTCGAGCTCCTCGTCGTAGCCGTCGAGGAGTTCCTGCTCGATGCGCTCGCGCAGGTCGGACAGGTCGGGCAGCGGCGTCGGTCGGGTCATGGCGGTGTCGCAGGCGCAAAGGGGTCGACCCGCCAGCGTCGCGGCCGTCTGTGACCGCGCTGTGACAGCGCGCCGTCAGACGTCGCTGGCCACCGGCACGCGCACCGGCCGCCACGGCAGCGGCTCGTGCTGCGCGAGTGCCGCCAGCAGCACCGACTCGACCTGCGCGACGATGCGCTCCCAGCCGTGACCGACCATCGTCTCGCGCGCGCGCCGTGCGAGCGCGGCGGCCAGCGCCGGCGACGCCGCCAACCGCAGCGCGCGCTGCACGAACGCCGCCTCGTCGCCGGCCGGCGCGAGCAGGCCGTTGTCGCCGTCGCGGATCAATTGCGCCGCCGCCGCGTAGTCGAACGCGAGCACCGCCAGCCCGCTGGCCAGCGCTTCGGGCGTCACGTTGCCGTAGGTCTCGGTCAGGCTCGGAAAGACGAACAGGTCGCCCGACGCGTAGTGCGCCGCGAGCGCGTCGCCCGACTGCGTGCCGGCGAACACGGCCTGCGGGCAGCGCGCCTGCAGGTCGGCGCGCGACGGCCCGTCGCCGACGAGCACGAGCCTGAGCCGCGGGTCGACGGCCGCCATCTGCGCGTGGCAGCGCAGCAGCAGCTCAAGGTTCTTCTCCGGCGCGAGCCGCCCGACGTACAGCAGCACGCGGTCGCCCGGCGCGCAGCCCCAGGACTGGCGCAGCGCGTCGCTGCGGCGCGAGGGATCGAAGCGGCGCGTGTCGACGCCGCGCGCGACCACCGCCAGGCGCTGGAAGCCGTAGGCTTCGAGCTCGCGCTTGAGCGCCTCGGTGGGCACCATCGTGCACGCGGTGCGGTTGTGGAACTTGCGCAGGTACGCGACGATGGGCTTGTGCAGCCAGCCGACGCCGTAGTGCCGGCTGTAGGCGTGGAAGTTGGTGCGGAAGTCCGACACCACCGGTAGCCGCAGCCGCTGCGCGGCCTGCAGCGCCGACCAGCCCAGCGGCCCTTCGGTGACGATGTGCACGACGTCGGGGCGCTGGCGGCTCCAGCGCTCGCCCAGTGCGCGCCGCGCCGGCAGCCCCATCTTCAGGTGCGGGTAGCGCGGGATCGGCAGCCCACGCAGCAGCACCTCGTGCAGCCGCTGCGCGTCGTCGGGCCGGTCGCCGGCGTGCTGGCGCGGGCGTACGAGCTGCACCGCGTGCCCGCGCTGGATCAGGCCCTCGACGATCGGCGCGATCGTCGCTGCGACGCCGTTGACCTCGGGCGGGTAGGTCTCGGTGACGACGGCCACGCGCAGCGAGCGGCGCACGGTCGGCAGGTCGTCGACCGTGATGCCGGCGTCGTCGCGTTGCGTCACGCGCGCATCGTCGCTGCAGCAAGCGACAGTTCGATGACCGCCGCCGCGCGTGTCGCGGCGTCAACGCAACGACGCCGCCGCGTCGCGAGCGCGTCATCGCGGTTTCACGCCCGCGCCGCAGCATCGTCACGCGCAGTGCAGGTCGCGCTGCTGCCTCGTCCACCCACGGAGACCCGACGATGAACGAATTCCTGCGCCAGCTCGAGATCCAGCGCTGGGACGACCACCGCTACTACCACCACAGCACGATCAACCAGTCGCTGCACCTCGTGTCGGCGATCTCGTTCGTCGTCGCGTACGGCCTGCTGTTCGTCGATCCGCCGCTGGCGGCGCTGCTGGCCTGGTGCGTGTCGATGACGACACGGCAGGCCGGGCACTTCTTCTTCGAGCCTCGGGGCTACGACCACGTCAACGAGGCCACGCACGAGTACAAGGAACAGATCAAGGTCGGCTACAACCTGCGCCGCAAGGTCGTGCTGATGGCGATCTGGGTGCTGCTGCCACTCGTGCTGTGGTTCGACCGCAGCTTCTTCGGTCTCATCGCGCCGAGCGCCGACCTGTGGGGCTACGCGCGCGACGTCGGCTGGCTGTGGCTGGCGCTCGGCGCCGGCGGCCTCGTGTTCCGCACCGTGCAGCTGTTCTTCCTGCAGGGCGTGACGACGGGCCTGGTGTGGGCGACGAAGATCCTCACCGACCCGTTCCACGACATCTGGCTGTACCACAAGGCGCCGCTGAAGCTGCTGCGCGGGCAACTGATCGACCCGGCACACGGCCGGCGCCCCGCGCGCTGAGCGCGCGGGGGCGCACCGAGAAGCGTCTCAGAAGCGTTGCGCCAGCATCTCGCGCAGCAGGCTGCGCTTGATCGCCTTGTCGGTCAGCGCGGCGTCGTGCCACCACCAGCCGTCGGCCTGCATCTGCCGGCCGGCGGCCACGACGCGCTCGAGCACCTGCGCGAACTCGGCATCACCGTAGTTCAGGCTGAAGATCAGCCGGCCGGTGCCGACCCAGCTCAGCGCCAGCCCCTGCGCGCGCAGGTAAAACTGCAGCATCCAGTGGTAGCGCCCCGGCTGCGTGTAGAACAGCGTCCAGATCGTCGACAGGTTCGCCGCGCGCAGCGGCAGCCCCTCGGCCGCCATGCGCGCGTTGAAGGCTGCGCAGCGCGCGTTCCAGCGCTCGTCGAGACCGTCGTACAGCGCGCGCACCTCGGGGCGCTCGAGGCGGTCGAGGAAGGCCGCCATCGCGCCCATCACGTAGGGGTGCGAGTTGAAGGTGCCGCGCGCGAAGCAGATGTCGGCGGGCCGCTCGTCGCGGAAGCGCTTCATCAGCTCGCGCCGCCCGCACACGACGCCCACCGGCAGGCCGCCGCCGAGCGTCTTGCCGTAGGTCACGAGGTCGGCCTTCACGCCGAAGTACGCCTGCGCCCCGCCCGGCGCGAGACGGAAGCCGACGAACACCTCGTCGAAGATCAGCACGATGCCGCGCTCGCTGCAGACCGCGCGCAGCTGCTGCAGCCAGCGCGTGTAGGCGGCGCGGTCGAAGCCGGCGCGGCGCGAGCCGTCGACGAGCGACGAGTCGCCCGGCGCCGGCCTGTTCGGGTGCAGCGCCTGCAGCGGGTTGACGAGCACGCACGCGATGTCGCGCCGCGTGCGCAGCACGTGCAGCGTGCGCTCGTCCATCTCGGCCAGCGTGTAGGTGTGGCGCGGGTTGACCGGGTTGCCGGGGCCGGGCTGCACGTCCTCCCACCAGCCGTGGTAGGCGCCGGCGAAGCGCACGAGGTGCGTGCGCCGCGTGTGGTAGCGCGCCAGGCGCACGGCCTGCATCACGGCCTCGGTGCCCGACATGTGGAACGACACCTCGTCGAGCCCCGAGATCGCGCGCAGCCGGCGCACGTTGTCGGCGACGACCGGGTGGTAGCTGCCGAGCACGGGCCCGAGCGCCGCGACGCGCGCGCTGCCCTCGGCGATGCAGTCCTTGTAGAAGTCGTAGCCGAACACGTTGACGCCGTACGCGCCGGTGAGGTCGAAGAAGGCATTGCCGTCGAGGTCGGTGACGGTCACGCCGGCGCTCGACTCGACGAACGCGCCCACGGCCAGGTGTTCGCGCAGGTAGCGGCTGAACGGGTACGGCACGCGGTACGCGCCGGTGAACTGCAGGTCCGAGATGCCCTCGCGCGCCTGCGTCGTCAGCGCGACCGACTTGGGGTAGCGCTCGCGGTACAGCGCCGCCAGCCGCTCGAAGCCGGCGCGGCGGCGCGCGACGACGTCGCCCGGCGCGCCGTCGGCGGCGAAGAAGCGCTGCTCGTCGTACGCGTAGCCGGGAATCAGCGCTGCGACGCGCTTGGCCATCTTCGAATGGCCGGCCAGCGACGGGTGCTTGGCGCGCGACAGCTCGAGGCGGCGCTTGACTTTGGGCAGCAGCGCGAGCGCGCCGGCGCCGAGGGCGAGGGCAAGGGTTTCGTTCATCCCCGATTGGTAACCGAGGCATTTGACATGGCCGTGAATCACCCGTTCGACGACGCGCGCGCGCCACGACGCCGGCGCGACCGCTGGCTTCAGCACGAGGACCTGAACTTCGTGCTGACCAACCGCGTGCCGCGCGCGGCGCTGACGCACCTCGTCGGCTGGTTCAGCCGCATCGAATGCGAGTGGCTCGCGCGGCTGTCGATCGCGGTGTGGCGCCAGTTCACCGAGCTGGACCTGAGCGACGCGCGCGAGACGCGCTTTCGCAGCCTGCACGCGTGCTTCACGCGGGCGCTGAAGCCCGGCGCGCGCACCGTCGATGCCGACCCGCGCGTGCTCGCGAGCCCGTGCGACGCGATCGTCGGCGCCTGCGGCACCGTGCGCGACGGCCAGCTGTTCCAGGCCAAGGGCATGCCGTACACGCTCGACGACCTGTTCGCCGGCTCGCCGCTGGCAGCGCACTACCGCGACGGCACCTGGGCGACGCTGCGGCTGACGTCGGCGATGTACCACCGCTTCCACGCACCGCACGACGGGCGGCTCGAACACGTGACCTACGTCAGCGGCGAGGTGTTCAACGTCAACCCTGCGGCGCTCGCGCGCATCCCGCGCCTGTTCTGCCGCAACGAGCGCGCGCTGCTGAAGACGACGATCGCCGGCGGCCACGTCGTCACGCTGGTGCCGGTGGCGGCGATCCTGGTGGCCAGCATCCGCCTGCACGCGCTCGACGTGCGGCTGCACCTGAAGTACCGCGGCCCGAACGAGATCGCCTGCGACGTGCCGTTCGCCAAGGGCGACGAGCTCGGCTGGTTCGAGCACGGCTCGACGATCCTCGTCTTCGCGCCGCGCGGCTTCACGCTGGCACCGGCCATCGCGCCGGGCGCGCGCATCCGCATGGGGCAGGCGCTGATGCGCCTGCCCTGAGCGGGCATGCGCGGGAACCGCGATGAGCCTCTTTGAACCCCGGCGCGCCGAGTTCGCCGGGTTGTGGACTTTCACCGCGCCCCTGACGTATGGCCTGGTCGACCACCTCACCGCCAGCAACCGTCGGCTGGCGATCGTCTCGGCGATCGACTTCCTCGCCGTCGGGTTCGCCTGCGGATACCAGTCAACGTCGCGCGAGAGTGGCGGCAACGGCAGATACAGGAGTGTCGGCGCGTTGAGCGCATCCCCTGGTGACAACGGCCACAGGCTCAAGCTGTCGGCTTTTTTTACACTTCAAAGTCCGCGTGGCACCTTGCCGATCCCCGCGGACGCGGGGGCCAAGGCTTGCAGGTGACGCATGCGGCTGGCCGTCCCTCGGCGCGCGTGCGAAGATTTAAGGGTGGTGGGAATTCCCGCCGGCGCGCGCACGCGGCTTGCTTGTCCGTTGCGAGCGCCCACCCAGGAGAGGCTGCGATGAACGAATCCGACCGCGATCCCCCCGCCCACGGCACGCCGGCCGACGGCCAGGCGCCGCGCGGCGATGCCGCCGGCTCTGTGGCGCGCCGGCGCACGCTGCTGCGCAGCTTGTCTCTGGGCGCCGCCACCGCCGCAGCAGGGGCGCCGATGAAGGCGCTCGCCGGGCTCGGCGGCGACCGCAAGTACTGCTTCCACAAGAGCGACCCGGTCCGCAAGCGCCACGCGACTGTCTCGGGCTGCCACTCGGTGATTTCGTCGCTCTACCACCGCGACTTCACCGAGTCGAAGGGCAGGTCGTGCTGGTACTACGGCTCCACCGACAACTGGCCGAAGCGCTGGAACAAGAACCAGTACCAAGCGTATTGCAAGGGTGTCAACAACACCGCGTTCACGCCCGATGCACCGTTCTGGCAGGTCTTTGGCCTCTCGGACAAGAGTGGCTACAACGGCTGGAAGATTCGTGACTTGATGGCGCAGCAGATCTCCCCGCACCGGCACTGGATCACCGGTTGCCTGAACTCGACGGCGTTCTACGACGGCGGACAGTTCACCTACACGTCGCACGAACTCGTCTCGATGTTCAAGGACCCGGCCAAGCAGCTCGCCTGCCTGACCTTCCTGCGCGACTTTCAGGAGAACGGCGCCTGACAGAGCAACATTGTGCAGAGCCGCCTGGTGACGCGGCTGGCAGCACGCCGTACAGCGGTGGCACGGGGCCGAGCGAGCCCTGGCGGCTGAACCCGACGGCGCAGTGGCACTGGCGCGACTGGGGCGCTGATTCGGTCGTGATCGAAGTGCGCTCCGGCGACACGCACTTGCTCGACCCATTGAGCGCCGCCGTGATGGCGTGCATCGAGTCCGGCGCCTGCTGCCGGGACGAGCTGCTGGCGATGCTTCGCGCCGACCTGGACGTCGACGCCATGCCGGAGTTCTCGCAGACGCTGGAGACCATCCTCGAGAAGCTGTTCAGACTGGGCTGGATCGAGCCGAAGCCCGGCGCTGCATGAGGATTGGCGAACTCCCCGCGGATGCACTGAAGCGCGAACTGGCGGCCGGACGGCTGGCGGTACGCACCGGGCCGTTCGGGTTCCGGTTGCGCTGCGACGCCGATCGCGTCGCCCGCGGCATCGCGCTGTTGTACGGCGACTACCCGCGCCTGGGCGACGACGACTTCTGCGACTTCACGCTCGACGTCGGCCGCGTGCGCGGGCTGCGGCGCTGGATTCGCCCGCAGGTGCGCGCGCTGTACGACGGCGAGCCGAACTTCGAGCCGCTGCCGCTCGGCCACGCGTTTCCGCTGCTCGAGTGGACGCTCAACTGGTGCATCAGCACCCACACGTTCGAGTACCTGACGCTGCACGCGGCCGTCGTCGAGCGCGGCGGGCGCGCGGCGATCCTGCCGGCCCCGCCCGGCTCGGGCAAGAGCACGCTGTGCGCGGCGCTCGTGCACCGCGGCTGGCGGCTGCTGTCCGACGAGATGGCGCTCGTCGCCCTCGCCGACGGGCGCGTGTGGCCGCTCGCGCGGCCGGTGAGCCTGAAGAACGCGTCGATCGACGTGATCCGCCGCTTCGCACCCGACGCCGTGATGAGCGAGCCGACGCACGACACCAGCAAGGGCACCGTCGTGCACATGAAGGTGCCCACCGAGCACGTGCTGCGCATGGACGAAGCGGCCGCGCCGGCGTGGATCGTGTTCCCGCGCTACGTCGCCGGCGCGCCGGCGCAGCTCACCGAGCGGTCGAAGGCCGACGCGATGATCGAACTGGGCCAGAACTCGTTCAACTACGGCGTGCTCGGCCGCGCCGGCTTCGACGCGCTGGCCGACCTCGTCACCGCGTGCGAGTGCGCCGACTTCAGTTACGGCCACCTCGACGACGCGATCGCCGTCTTCGACCGCCTCGCAGCCGGCGCACCGTCGTGAACGGCGACCTGATCACGCCGGCGCTGACGGCCCCCGAGCGCCTCGAGTTCACGCCCCGCCAGTGGGAAGACCTGCTGAGCCAGGCGCGCCGCTCGCGGCTGCTCGCGCGGCTGGCCTGGCGCTACGACGAGCGCGGCTGGATCGACGCGGTGCCCGCCGGCCCGCGCCAGCACCTGCGGGGCGCACTGCGCGTCGTGCAGCGCCAGCGCGACGAGGTACTGTGGGAGATCGACCGCCTGCGCTTCGCGCTGCGCCACGTCGACGGCCCCGTCGTGCTGCTCAAGGGCGCGGCCTACATCGCGGCCGACCTGCCGCCGTGGCGCGGGCGGCTGTTCGGCGACGTCGACCTGCTCGTCGCGCGCGACCGCCTCGCGCAGGTCGAGACTGCGCTGATGGCCGGCGGCTGGGTCGCGGCCCGCCTCGATCCCTACGACGACCGCTACTACCGCCAGTGGATGCACGAGCTGCCGCCGCTGCAGCACGTGCAGCGGCGCACGCACCTCGACGTGCACCACACGATCACGCCACCGACGTCGCGCTTCCCGATCGACGGTGGCTCGCTGCTCGAGCGCTCGGTGCCGGCCGTGCACGGCATGGGGCTGCGCGTGCTCGCGCCCGCCGACATGGTGCTGCACAGCGCGGTGCACCTGCTGCAGGAAGGCGAGTTCGAAGGCGGCCTGCGAGACCTGCTCGACATCCGCGACCTGCTGCTGCACTTCGGCAGCGACGGCGCCGGCTTCTGGGACGAACTCGCGCGGCGCGCCGCCGAGCTCGGCGTCGGCGTGCCGCTGAGCTACGCGCTGCACCACGTCGAACGCCTGTTCGGCACGCGCCCGCCCGAGGCGCTGCGCGAGCGTTTCGACGCGCTGCGCGCGCCACTGCTGCCGCGCGCGGCGATGAACGCGCTGCTGGCCATCGCGCTGCGCCCCGACCACCCGGCGTGCGACACCGCGCTCACGCGGCCGGCGCGCTTCGCGCTGTACGTGCGCTCGCACCACCTGCGCATGCCGTGGTACCAGATCGCGCCGCACCTGGCGCGCAAGGCGTGGATGCGTGCGCTGCAGCGGCGCAAGGACGCACGCGAGCGCGCGGCACAGGCCGCGGCGCAGAACGACGCCAGCCACACGACGCGGTAACGACCGGCAACGGGGCCGCCGCAGGGCACGCCGATAATGCGGCCCCAGCGATGAGCGACTTCACCCGCGCCGCCCCTTTCGTCCACCGCCTGCG
Organism: Calidifontimicrobium sp. SYSU G02091; assembly: GCF_022631395.1. Taxonomy (NCBI): domain Bacteria; kingdom Pseudomonadati; phylum Pseudomonadota; class Betaproteobacteria; order Burkholderiales; family Sphaerotilaceae; genus Azohydromonas; species Calidifontimicrobium sp. SYSU G02091. Next base: position 43,233 of record NZ_JALBGB010000023.1, on the reverse strand, counting down.
CGTCTACTGGGAAGACACCGATGCCGGCGGCATCGTCTTCTACGCCAACTACCTGAAGTTCTTCGAGCGCGCGCGCACCGAGTGGCTGCGCGCGCTGGGCATCGGGCAGCAGCGGCTGAAGGACGAGCACGCGCTGATGTTCGTCGTCGCCGCCACCTCGGTGCGCTACCTGCGACCGGCGCGGCTCGACGACGAGCTCGATGTCACGGTGACCGTCGTCGCGGCCGGGCGCGCGAGTCTCGACGTCGCACAGCAGGCCTGGCATGGCGACCGCCTGCTCGCCGAGGGCGACATCCGCATCGGCTGCGTCGACGCGGGAACCTTTGCGCCGCGGCGCCTACCGAAGCCGATCGCCGACGCGGCGATGCAAGAACTCCGAAGATGAACCAGGACATGTCGATCGTCTCGCTGGTCATGCAGGCCAGCCTCGTGGTGCAGCTCGTGATGGCGGGCCTGCTCGTGACTTCGCTCGCGAGCTGGACCGTGATCTTCGGCAAGCTGTTCGGCCTGAAGCGCGTGCGCGAGCGCAACGACGGCTTCGAGCGCGACTTCTGGTCGGGGCGCAACCTCAACGAGCTGTACCAGGCCGCGATCGCGCGTGCCGCCGGCGACGGCGCGCCGATGGAGCGCATCTTCGCCAGCGGCATGCGCGAGTTCCTGAAGCTGCGCGAGCGCCGCCTCGACGCCGCCGCGCAGCTCGACGGCGCACGCCGCGCGATGCGCGCGAGCTTCCAGCGCGAGCTCGACACGATGGAAACGCACCTGAGTTTCCTCGGCTCGGTAGGCTCGGTGTCGCCGTACGTCGGGCTGTTCGGCACCGTGTGGGGGATCATGCATGCCTTCGTCGGGCTGTCGAACCTGCAGCAGGTCACGCTGGCCACCGTGGCGCCGGGCATCGCCGAGGCGCTGGTGGCCACCGCGATCGGCCTGTTCGCGGCGATCCCGGCGGTCGTGGCCTACAACCGCTTCGCGCGCGACATCGACCGCATCGCGATCCAGCTCGAGACCTTCATCGAGGAGTTCTCGAACATCCTGCAGCGCAACGCCGGCACGCCGGCCGCCGCACCCGCCGCCGCGGCCCCCGCGGCCGCCGCGTCGAGGTTCTGACGATGCCGCAGCTCGCAGCCCGCGGCGGGCGGCGCCGGCGCACGATGAACGAGATCAACATGGTCCCGTTCATCGACGTGATGCTGGTGCTGCTGATCATCTTCATGGTCAGCGCACCGCTGATCACGGTCGGCGTCGTCGACCTGCCCAGCGTCGGTACCGCGCAGCAGCGCGCACCGAAAGTCGTCGAGATCATCGTCGGCGCCGACGAGCGCCTGCGGCTGAAGGTCGATGGCGGCAACGAGGAGTCGGTCGCGCTGCCGCAGCTCGTCGCGCGCGTGCAGCAGGCGCAGGGCGGCAACGGGCAGGTGCCGGTCGTGATCTCGGCCGACCGCAACGTCAAGTACGACGCCGTCGTGCGCGTGATGGACCGCCTGCAGCGCGGCGGCGTGCAGCGCGTGGGCCTGTCGGTGCGCCAGGCCGGCTGACGCGATGGGCGGGCGCAGCGCGATCGACCCGCTCAAGCCACCGCCGGCCGACCGGCTGGGGCCGGGTGCGGCCGTCGCGCTCGGCGCGCACGCGGCGCTGCTGGCCGCGCTCGCGCTCGGGCTGCAGTGGCGCAGCCAGAGCCCGACGCCCGTCAGCGCCGAGCTGTGGGCTGCAGTGCCGCAGATCGCCGCACCGCCCGCACCCCCGCCACCGCCGCCGGCCCCACCCGCCCCCGAGCCACCACGTCCGGCCCCGCCGCCGCCGGCGCCAGCGCCCGCGCCGCCGGCACGGCGCGAAGCCGACATCGCGCTCGAGCGTGAGCGCCAGCTGCGCGAGCAGCGCGAGGCCGAGGCCAAGCGCCAGGCCGAGCGGCAGCGGCTCGAACGCGAACGTGCCGAACGCGAACGTGCCGAACGCGAACGTGCCGAACGCGAACGTGCCGAACGCGAACGTGCCGAACGCGAACGTGCCGAACGCGAGCGCATCGAGCGCGAACGCGCCGAGAAGGCGCGCGCCGAAGCCGAGGCCAAGCGCCAGCGCGAGGCCGAGCAGCGCCGCCAGGCCGAGGCGCAGCGCCAGCGCGAGCTCGCCGAACAGAAGCGCATCGAGGCGCAGCGCCAGGCGCAGCTCGAGCGCATGCTGAGCCAGGCGCAGGGCAGCGGCAGCCCGTCGTCGAGCGGCACCGCGGTGCGCGACGCGGCACCCTCGGCGAGCTACGCGGGGCGCATCGTCGCGCGCGTCAAGCCCAACATCATCTTCACCGACGACGTGCCGGGCAACCCGGCCGCCGAGGTCGAGCTGCGCACGCTGCCCGACGGCACCATCGTCTCGCGCCGCATCGTCAAGAGCAGCGGCGTGCCCGCGTGGGACGACGCCGTGCTGCGCGCGATCGACCGCACCGCGGTGCTGCCGCGCGACGTCGACGGCCGCGTGCCGCCATCGATCGTGATCGTGTTCCGCCCGCGCGACTGAGCCGCACGGCTGCGGCGCGCGCGAGCCGCGCGCCGTCAGGGGCCGGCGCGCAGTGCGCTCACGTGCGCGACGCTGTGCGCGCCGGTGTTGTCGGCGTCGCCAGCCACGGCGATCGCGCTCGCTGGCGGCATCTCGCGCGCCTCGTCGCCGAATGCACGCAGGTCGTCGGCCGCGACGTCGCGCCGCTCGTCGAGCCAGGTGGCCAGCGGGGCGTCGGCACTGCGCAGCACGACGTAGCGCACGCGGCGCGAGTACGCGTTGGCGAGCACCGCACCGGCGGGCTGCGCGTGCGCCCACACGTAGCACAGCGTCACGGCGGGCAGCGGCTCGGCGCTGGCCGCGCGGTACTCGGTGGACGGCAGGCTCTGCTGCGGCAGCCCGGCGAAACGCCACGGCGCGGCGATCCCGGGGACGTCGCCGCCGACGAGCGGTGCGAGCCCGACGGGCGGCGCCGCCGCACCCAGTGCCGTGCACGCGGCCAGCGCTGCCGCCACGCACCGCCGCGGCGCCACGCTCACGGCGCGTCCCCGCCGCGCTGCCACGCGTGGAAGCGCTCGAGCCAGGCCAGCACCCGCTGCGGCGCATGCGCGCGCTTCCACGCGCCGGCGGCGTACTTGTTGGCTTCGGCGAACGTCGGGTACGCGTGGATCGTGCCGAGGATCTTGTTCAGCCCGATGCCGTGCTTCATCGCGAGCACGTATTCGGCGATCAGCTCGCCGGCGTGCGCGCCGACGATCGTCACGCCGAGGATGCGGTCGCGGGCCGGTGCCGTCAGCACCTTGACCCAGCCCTGCGCCTTCCCGTCGACGATCGCGCGGTCGAGGTCGTCGATGCCGTAGCGCGTGACCTCGAACGCGACGCCGCGCGCACGCGCCTCCTGCTCGTTGAGGCCCACGCGCGCGACCTCCGGGTCGACGAAGGTGGTCCACGGGATCACGGCGTAGTCCACCGCGAAGCGCTTGAAGCGCCCGAACAGCGCGTTGACCGCGGCGTGCCACGCCTGGTGCGCGGCGACGTGGGTGAACTGGTACGGCCCCGCGACGTCGCCGGCGGCGAGGATGTTGGGGTAGACCGTGCGCAGCGCCTCGTCGGTGACGATCGTGCGCTGCGTCACGATGCCCAGCGCCTCGAGCCCGTAGCCCTCGAGCCGCGCGACGCGGCCGACCGCGCACAGCAGGCGGTCGAACGGCACGCGCTGCTCGACGCCGCCGTGCTCGACGACCAGCACGTCGCCGTCGCGCCCGGCCGCTTCGACGCGCAGCGCCCGGTGCCCCGCGAGCACGCGCACGCCGTCGGCCTCGAGGCGCTCGCGCACGAAGGCCGCGACGTCGTCGTCCTCGCGCGCGAGCAGCCGTGGCAGCTGCTCGACGAGCGTCACGGCGCTGCCCAGGCGCGCGAAGGCCTGCGCGAGTTCGCAGCCGACGGGCCCAGCGCCGAGCACCAGCAGCCGCGGCGGCAGCTCGCGCAGCTCCCACAGGTTGTCGCTCGTCAGCACTTCGATGTGCTCGATCCCCGGCAGGTCCGGCACGTGGGGCCGCGCGCCCGCGGCGATCACGATCGCGCGCGTAGACAGCACCTGCTCGCCGCCGCCGTGCAGCGCGATCTTCACGTGCCACGGGTCGACGATCGTCGCGTGGCCGCGCACGACGTCGACGCCGAGCTGCGTGTAGCGCTCGACCGAGTCGTGCGGCTCGATCTCGCGCACGACGCGCGCGACGCGCGCCATCACGTCGGCGAAGTCGACCCGCGCTTCGGCGTGCGCGATGCCGAGCGCGCGGGCATGGCGCACCTCGTGCAGCAGCTTCGCGGTGCGCAGCAGCGCCTTGCTCGGCACACAGCCGGTGTTCAGGCAGTCGCCCCCCATGCGGTGCGCCTCGACGAGCGTGACCTTGGCCTTGACCGCGGCGGCGACGTAGCTCGCGACGAGCCCGGCGGCGCCGGCGCCGATGACGACGAGGTTGCGGTCGAAGCGGCGCGGCCGACGATCGGCCCAGCGGGCATAGACGCGGCGCCGCTTCGCGGCCTCGACGGCCTTCTTCGCCAGCAGCGGGAACACACCGAGCAGCGCGAACGACGCCAGCAGCCCCGGCGAGACGATGCCCGCGACGCTGTCGAGCTTCGCCAGCTGCGTGCCGGCGTTGACGTAGACGGCCGTGCCCGCGAGCATGCCGAGCTGGCTGACCCAGTAGAAGGTCCACGCGCGCATCGCCGTCAGCCCGAACAGCAGGTTGATGGCGAAGAACGGGAACACCGGCACCAGCCGCAGCGTGAACAGGTAGAACGCGCCGTCGCGCTCGATGCCACGGTCGACCTCGGCCAGCCGTGCGCCGAAGCGCGCCTGCACCGCGTCGCGCAGCAGGTAGCGCGCCACCAGCATCGCCAGCGTCGCGCCCAGACTCGACGCGAACGACACGACGACGAGCGCGACGCCGAAGCCGAAGAGCGCACCGCCAGCGAGCGTCATCACCGCCGCGCCCGGCAGCGACAGCGCGGTGACGGCGACGTAGAGCGCGAAGTACGCGCCGATCACGGCCACGGGCCGCGCCGCGTACAGCGCGGCGAAGTCGGCCTGCGCCGACTTGACGTACCCGAGGCTGAAGAAGCGCCCGAGGTCGAGCGCGAAGAACGCCACGACCGCGGCGGCGAGCAGCGCGAGCAGGATCAGCTGGCGGCGGTTCATCGGGTCGGCGGCAGACGGTCCGCGCGGCACCGCGGCCTTCGATCGGTGCACGCTCAAGTCGCGCGCGGCGGCCCCGACGTTACCGCGGCGCCGCCAGCCGCGTAGCGGCGCAGCACGTGGTAACCCGCGCCGCGCGGGCCGCCCGATTCGACGAGCACGAACTCGCGCACCGGCCAGCGCACCGCGAGCGGCGCCGCCGGCGGCTGCGCCCCCGCGGCGTGGCGTGCCAGCGTCACGTGCGGGCGCAGCGGCCGCGCCTCGGTGCGCAGCGCCTGCGCCCGCAGGACCTCGCCGATCGCCGCGTGCAGCGCCTCGAGCGCCGGCGGCGCGACGACGTCGACGACCGCGAGCCCATGTCCCCACTGGGGCACGGCGCCGAAGCCGAGCTCGAACGGCTCGCCGCACCACGCGAGCGCGGCAGCGAGCACCGGCACGCGCGTGCGCGGCACCGCGCCCAGGAAGTGCAGCGTCACGTGCAGATCGCGCGGCGCGACGAGCCGCGCGCCGTGCGGCCAGCGCCAGCGATCACGCCAGCGCACGATCGCCTGGCGCACGCGGTGGTCGGGCCACAGCGCGACGAACAGGCGTGCCGTGTCGGCTGGCGGCGCGGCGGTGGACATGGCGCGAGGCTACCGCACGCGGCGAGACCGCCTCGACCCTCGCGACCGCGACGCCGCGCCCGAAGCGGCGTGCAGACCGTCGCCCGGCGCGCAACAAGCCGCGGCCCGCCGCACGCGCGCGAGCCGCGACGCCGCCGTCAGGCCTGCGGCTGCGCCGCGGGCTGCTCGCCTTCCTCGACCGGCCAGTCGCGGATGTAGGCCTTGAGCATGCGGTTCTCGAAGTCCTGCGCCTCGACGACGGCCTTCGCGACGTCGTAGAAGCTGATCACGCCCATCAGCGTGCGCCCGTCCATCACCGGCGTGTAGCGCGCGTGGCGCTGCAGCATGATGCGGCGCACTTCGTCGAGCTCGGTCTCGGGCGTGCAGGTCAGCGGCGAGTCGTCCATCACGGTGCGCACGACCGTGTCGCCGACCTTGCCGCCGTTGTTCACGACGGCCGCGATGACTTCGCGGAAGGTCAGGATGCCGACCAGCTCGCCGTGCTCCATCACGACCAGCGAGCCGATGTCGTGCTCGGCCATCGTCTGGCAGGCGTGCCACAGCGGCTGGTCGGGCGACACGGTGAACAGCGTGCCGCCCTTGACGCGCAGGATGTCGTGGACTTTCATCGGCCGTCTCCTCGCCCGTTGCGCGGGTCCCGTCGGGGCAATATAGCCCACAATCGCCGCAGCACGACACCCCGCGAACCCCGGGTTCGCGCCCTGCCATGCCCGGACCTTCCGACCCCGGCTTCGACACGCTGGCGCTGCACGCCGGCGCCGCGCCCGACCCCGCCACCGGCGCGCGCGCGCTGCCGATCCACCTGAGCACGAGCTTCGTGTTCGAGAGCTCCGAACACGCCGCGAGCCTGTTCAACATGGAGCGCTCGGGCCACGTCTACAGCCGCATCAGCAACCCGACGAACGCCGTGTTCGAGGAGCGCATCGCGGCGCTCGAGGGCGGCGTGGGCAGCATCGCAACCGCCAGCGGCCAGGCCGCACTGCACCTGGCGATCGCGACGATCGCCGGCGCGGGCAGCCACATCGTGGCCAGCAGCGCGCTGTACGGCGGCAGCCACAACCTGCTCGCCTACACGCTGCCGCGCTTCGGCATCACGACGACGTTCGTCGCGCCGGGCGACGTCGACGCGTGGCGCGCCGCGATCCGGCCGCAGACGCGGCTGCTGTTCGGCGAGACGCTCGGCAACCCGGGGCTCGACGTGCTCGACATCCCGGCGGTGGCGCAGGTCGCGCACGACGCCGGGCTGCCGCTGCTGGTGGACTCGACGTTCACGACGCCGTGGCTGATGAAGCCCTTCGAGCACGGCGCCGACCTCGTCTTCCACTCGGCGACCAAGTTCCTCTGCGGCCACGGCACCGTCGTCGGTGGCGTGCTCGTCGACGGCGGCACGTTCGACTGGTCGGCGTCGCCGCGCTTTCCCGAGCTGAACGAGCCGTACACCGGCTTCCACGGCATGGTGTTCACCGAGGAGAGCACGGTCGGCGCCTTCCTGCTGCGCGCACGCCGCGAGGGGCTGCGCGACTTCGGCGCCTGCATGAGCCCGCACACCGCGTGGCTGATGCTGCAGGGCCTCGAGACGCTGCCGCTGCGCATGGCACGCCACGTCGACAACACGCGCAAGGTGGTCGACTTCCTCGTGCGCCAGCCGCTGGTCGCGCGCGTCGGCTACCCCGAGCTCGAGAGCCACCCGAGCCACGCGCTGGCCAAAAAGCTGCTGCCGCGCGGCTGCGGCGCCGTCTTCAGCTTCGACCTGAAGGGCTCGCGCGCCCAGGGCCGCGCGTTCATCGAGGCGCTCAAGCTCTTCAGCCACCTCGCCAACGTCGGCGACTGCCGCTCGCTGGTGATCCACCCGGCGTCCACCACGCACTTCCGCATGGACGACGCGGCGCTCGCGCGCGCGGGCATCGAGCCGGGGACGATCCGGCTGTCGATCGGGCTCGAGGACCCCGACGACCTGATCGACGACCTCAAGCGCGCGCTGCGCGCCGCCGAGAAGGCCGCGCCATGAAACTGACCGTCCACGGCCGCGAGGCCTACGCGTACACCGGCGGCAAGCCGTTCGATGCGGCGCTGCCCACCGTCGTCTTCATCCACGGCGCGCTCAACGACCACAGCGTGTGGACACTGCTGGCGCGCTGGTTCGCGCACCACGGCTGGGGCGTGCTCGCGGTCGACCAGCCCGGCCACATGCGCAGCGCCGGCCCGGTGCTGCCGAGCATCGAGGCGCTCGCGGACTGGACGCTGGCGCTGCTCGACGCGGCCGGCGTGCAGCGCGCGGCGCTCGCCGGCCACAGCATGGGCTCGCTGATCGCGCTCGAGGCGGCGGGGCGCGCGCCCGAGCGCGTGACGCACCTCGCGCTGCTGGGCACCGCGTACCCGATGAAGGTGTCCGAGGCGCTGCTCGCGACGTCGCGCGACGACCCGCTGAAGGCGATCGACATGGTGACCGTGTTCTCGCACTCGACGATCGCGGCCAAGCCGTCGTTCCCGGGGCCGGGGATGTGGCTGCACGGCTCGGCGCGCGCGCTGGGGCGGCGCGTGCTCGCGGCGCAGTGCGAGATCAACCTGTTCCACCACGACTTCGCGCTGTGCGACGCCTACGCGCACGGCCTCGAGGCCGCCGCACAGGTGCGCTGCCCGGCAACATTGATCCTCGGCGAGCGCGACCAGATGACGTCGCCGAAGGCCACACGCGACCTCGCGCAGGCGCTGAAAGCGCGCGTGCTGACGGTGCCCGCCGGCCACGCGCTGATGGCCGAGGCGCCCGACGCGACGCTGGCGGCGCTGCGGGCGGCGTTCGCGCCGGCGGCGGCCGCCTGAGACGCCGCCCCGCGGCGCGCGCGCGTCAGCCGAGCACGTCGGCCAGCGTCAGCCGCGCCAGCCCGGCGCGGTCACGGAACGCGGCCGTCGCGCTGCTCGGCGCGAGCAGCAGCGCGTCGACGAGCGGCGCCACCGGTGTCGTCGCCGGGTCGCAGGCCAGCACGTGGCGCGGGTCGCCGCCTTCGTCGAGGCGGCCGACCCAGTCGAGCGCAATCAGCGTGTCGAGCACCGGCTCGATCTGCAGCGGGTCGAGCCGCAGCTGGTACGCCAGCGACGGCAGCGACCACCCGCGCGCCGGCAGGCTGCGCGCGCGCGCCAGCTCGCGCAGCAGCACCAGCGCGAGTTCGAAGCGGTCGCCGGGCGACGGCGGCCGCCGCGCGACGCGCATCGACAGGCTTGGTGCGTAGGCCGCGATCACGGCGCCGAGCAGCACGATGGCCCACACGGTGTAGATCCACAGCAGGAACACCGGCAGCGCGGCCGCGGCGCCGTAGATCGCGGCATTGGCCGGGAACGCGCGCACGTACCAGCCCAGCGCCTGCTTGGCCAGCTCGATGCCGACCGCGACGAACAGCCCGCCGGCCCACGCGTGGCGCCAGCGCACGTCGGTGTTGGGCAGGTAGTGGTACAGGCCCGCCATCGTCGCGGCGAGCAGGCCGAACTCGAACGCGGCGAGCAGCGCGCGCGTGAGCCCCGGCATCGGCCCGACCCAGCCGGCCGCCGCCGACAGCGCCCACGAGCTGGCCGTCACGCTGACGGCCAGCACCAGCGGCCCCAGCGTCAGCGCCGCCCAGTACACGAGCACACGCTGGCCGAGCGGGCGCGGCCGGCGCACGCGCCAGATCGCGTTGAGCGCGCCGTCCATCGTGAACAGCAGCACCAGCGCCGACGCCAGCAGCACCGCGACGCTGACGCCGCCCATCGCCAGCGCGCGGTCGGCGAAGCGCGTCAGCGCCGCGAGCACCGGCTTGGCGATCTCGGCCGGCACGAACGCGGGCAGCACCTGCGTCTCGAGCCGCCCGCGCAGGTCGGCGAACAGCGGGAAGATCGACAGCACCGCGAAGGCCACCGTGACCAGCGGCACGAGCGCGAACAGCGTCGTGAACGTCAGGCTGCTCGCCGTCAGGCTGAGGTGGTCTTCGCGGAAGCGCTGGCGCAGCGTGGACAGCGTCGCCATCCACGGCCAGTCGTGCAGCGTGGCCAGCAGTTCGGCCGTGCGGCTGCGCACCTGGGCCACGGTCGCGAGGGGCGATCTCATGCGGCCTATGATGCCAGCCATGCCCGACGCGACCACCCTCCCCGCCGAGCCCGCAGCGCCCGACGGCGTCGTGCGGCTGACGCGCGCGATGGCGGTCGGCAGCCTGCTCGCGATGATCGTGCTCGGCCTCGCATGGGAGCTGTGGCTGGCACCCACCGGCAACCGCACGCTGGTGCTCAAGGTGCTGCCGCTGGCGATCCCGATCGCCGGGCTGCTGAAACACCGCATGTACACCTACCGCTGGGTCAGCCTGCTGGTGTGGCTGTACTTCACCGAGGGCGTCGTGCGCGCGACGAGCGACAGCGGGCTCAGTGCGGTGCTGGCCGCGATCCAGGTCGTGCTGTGCCTGGTGCTGTTCACGGCGTGCGCGCTGCACGTGCGCTGGCGGTTCAGACAGGCGGCCGGGCGCGGGTCAGCCGCCGTCAACCGGACGTAGAGCGCCCCACTCGCAGCGCGCCGCGGCGGCGTGCACGCGGCCCCCGCAACCGGGTGTGGCACGAAGTCACGTTCTTACAGTCTCACGTTCGAAAGGCGTGCCGGTGCTTCCAATAATGCGCACATGGATTGCCCGCTGGAGGGGTATCGCGTCGCGCGTAGCGTCGATGCAATCGCTGTGAAGGAAAGGCTCGCACCATGACCGACTCGACGCCTCAAGCAGACTGCGCGATCGGCCGTCGCTGGTTGACGACGTGGCTCGCGCTGGCCGTCACCGTCGCCGTGGCCGCTTGTGGAGGCGGCGGCGGTGGCGGCTCGCTGCCGCCGGCAAGTTCGGTGGGCTTCCTGCAGGTCACCGTCATCGATGCGTTCGGCGCTGCGGTGCCTGGCGCCACGGTGAGCGGCACGCTCGGCGGATCGAGCCAAACGGCGACGACCAATCCAGCCGGCATCGCCGTGATCGGTTTCAACGAGCCGAACGGCACCGCGTCACTGACGGTGACGCGCGCGTCGTTCCGCGAGCGCGTGGCGACCGCCGACGTCGTGCGCGGCCAGCGCCGGGACGTCACCGTCACGCTCGACCGCGCCACAGCGCCGGCCGGTGGTTCGCTGACGACGCGCAGCGGGTTTGCGCCGGTCGTCGGCATGGCCCAGCAAACGCTCACGTTCGAGATCGAAGTCGTGGCCGTCGACGGCGACGGTCAGCCGCTTGGCGGTCTCGACGCCTCGAGCTTCGTGCTGCTGCCCTGCGCGCCCGATGCAGCCACCGTCGACCGAGCGGACTGCGTGCGTGGCACGTCTTTGGCGCACGACGTGGCGTACACCCCGCTGCCCGCGCTCCCCTTGCAGTTGGAAGTCGTGGCTGGGGGCACGCCGCAGCCGTATGCAGCGGCACTGCTGCTCGACCAGAGCGGCAGCATCGCGCAGTCCGACCCAACCGGTGCACGCCTGTACTCGGCCAAGGCCTTCCTCTCCGGTCTGGGCTCAGGCGACGCGGCACGCATCGCGGCCTTCGCCGGCGGATCGGATGCGCGCATCCCGACCCCGCCGCTGGCCACGTTCGGCCCGTTCCGCGGCCCCGCTGGCGCGATGGCGTTCTTCCCCGACCTCGATGCGCTGGCGCAGCAGGTGGGGGGCAACACGCCGATGTATGCCGCGCTCGACACGCTGCGCGACAGCGTGGCGACCGACCCGAGCGTCGCTCCCGGCCAGGGCAAGGCCGTCGTGCTGTTCACCGACGGCATCGACACCGACTGCGGCAACGCCGCCGCATGCCTCGCGCGGCGCAACCAGTCGGTGGCCGGCGCGCTGGCTCAAGGGGTGCGCGTGTTCACGATCGGGCTGTCGAGCCAGATCGACGTCGAGGCGCTGGCCGACCTGTCGAACCGCACCGGCGGTGCGTTCTTGTACGCCGAAAGCGCCGAACAGCTGCTACCGCTGTACGGTACCGTCGGCCGACTGCTGAGCCTGAGCCTGCCAACGTACCGGCTGCGCTGGATGGTGCAGGCCGATGCACCCGGCGCCTTCGCATCGGGACGCGCACTGCTCGGCCGTATCGAGGTGCGGCACGGCAGCGGCACGTTCGAGGTCCCGTTCATCGTTGGCATTCCCTAACCCGGCGCCACGTCCGCTGGGGGGTCGATAGGGCAGCCCTTCGGAATCGGCCGCAAGCCCTGCTTTGCGAAAATGCGCGTGATGAACGGCGGCCCGACGAACCTGCTGCCGACGCTGCGCGCGATCGTCGGCGATGCGCATGTGCTGACGACGGCGACGCACGGCGACCTTTCGGCTTATGAAGTCGACTGGCGCAAGCGCTGGCGCGGCCGCGCCTTGGCCGTCGTGCGGCCGGGCACTGCGGTCGAGGTGGCCGCTGTCGTGCGCGCCTGCGCCGACGCCGGCGTGGCGATCGTGCCGCAGGGCGGCAACACCGGGCTGGTCGGCGGCGGCGTGCCCGACGGCAGCGGCACGCAGGTGCTGCTGAGCCTTCAGCGGCTCAACCGCGTGCGCGAAATCGACGCGGCCAACCTGACGATCACCGTCGAAGCCGGCTGCGTGCTGCAGGCGGTGCAGCAGGCCGCCGACGACGCGGGGCTGCTGTTCCCGCTCAGCCTCGCCGCCGAGGGCAGCTGCACGATCGGCGGCAACCTCGCGGCCAACGCCGGCGGCACGCAGGTGCTGCGCTTCGGCAACGCGCGCGAGCTGTGCCTCGGGCTCGAGGTCGTCACGGCACAGGGCGAGCTGTGGGACGGGCTGTCGGGCCTGCGCAAGGACAACACCGGCTACGACCTGCGCGACCTGTTCATCGGCAGCGAAGGCACGCTGGGCGTGATCACCGCCGCGACGCTGAAGCTGTTCCCGCGCCCCGCCGCCGTGATGACGGCGCTGGCCGCCTGCGCGTCGATCGCCGACGCGGTGCGGCTGCTCGAGCGCGCGCGCGCCCGCCTGGGCGCCGGGCTGACGGGGTTCGAGGTGATGAACCGCTTCTCGCTCGAACTGGTCGCGCGCCACTTCCCGCAACTCGCACAACCGTTCGCCGGCGACGCGGCGCCGGCGTGGACCGTGCTGCTCGAACTCTCCGACGGCGAAAGCGAGGCGCACGCGCGCGAGGCCTTCGAGGCGCTGCTCGCCGACGCGCTCGACGCGCAGCTGATCGCCGACGCCGTGGTCGCCGAGAGCGTCGCGCAGTCGAGGGCGCTGTGGCACCTGCGCGAGTCGATTCCGCTGGCGCAGGCCGAGGAAGGGCTCAACATCAAGCACGACATCGCGCTGCCGGTGTCGCGCATCCCGGACTTCGTCGCGGCCACCGACGCGGCGCTCGAAGCCGCGTTCCCCGGCGTGCGGCTGGTCGACTTCGGCCACCTCGGCGACGGCAACCTGCACTACAACGTGCAGGCGCCGGTCGGCGTCGACGCGGCGGCGTTCCTGCGCGAGCGCGAACACGCCGTCAACGCGCTGGTGTTCGACGCGGTGATGGCGCACGGCGGCTCGATCTCGGCCGAGCACGGCATCGGCGCACTCAAGCGCGACGAACTCGCACGGCGCAAGCACCCGGTGGCGCTGCGGCTGATGCGCGCGATCAAGACCGCGCTCGACCCGGTGGGCGTGATGAACCCCGGCCGCGTGCTCTGAGCCGGCCCGCCGCGCGTCTCGGGCGAACGCGGTGCCCGCTGCGCGCTACTGCAGCGGCTCCTTCAGCGCGGCCGGCACCGGCAGCGCGACGACTTCGATGCCCTCCTCGCGCAGCGATTCGCGCTCCTCGGGCGTGGCGTGACCCCGGATGCCGCGGGCCTCGACCTCACCGTAGTGGATGCGCCGCGCTTCTTCCGCAAAGCGGTCGCCGACGTCTTCCGTGGTCGCCAGCACGTGGCGCACGGCCTTCAGCCACAGCGCCTGCAGGTCGGGCTGCGCAGCGGCCGCGGGTGGCGGTGCCTCGTCGGCACGCACGCCCGACAGGTTCAGCCGTGGCGCGCTCGGCAGCCGCGTGACGACGCGGTCGCCGCACAGCGGGCATTCGATCAGGCCGCGGCCGTTCTGGTCGAGGAACTCGTCGTCGCTGGCGAACCAGCCTTCGAATCGGTGCCCGTGGGAACAACGCAGGTCGAGCACTTTCATGGCCGCATTATCGGCGGCCGTCACGAAACCTTCACGGTGCGGGTTGCCAGCGCAGCGGCCACGCGCCAGCGCGCCAGCGCTGCAACCACAGCAGGCCGACGAGCGTCTTGACGTCGGTGACCTCTCCGCGCGCGGCCATCGCGTCGAGCTCGGCGGGGTCGACGAGCACGACCTCGAGGTGTTCGCCGTCGTCGAGCCGCGAGGCTCCCGCCGTCAGGCCGCGCGCGAACCAGATCTCGATACGCTCGTCGGAGTAGCCCACCGCGTTGTGCATCAGCCCGGCGCGCGCCCACTCGCGCGCGGTGTAGCCGGTTTCCTCGGCGAGCTCGCGCACGCCGGTGGCCAGCGGCCCTTCGCCGGCGTCGATCTTGCCGGCCGGCAGCTCGAGCAGCACGCGCCCGAGCGGGTAGCGGAACTGGCGCTCCATCACGAGCCGACCGTCGTCGAGCAGCGGCACGACGACGACGGCACCGGGGTGCACGATGTACTCGCGCGTGGCCTCGCGGCCGTCGGGTAGCCGCACGCGGTCGCGGCGCACGTCGAGCAGCGCACCGCGGAAGACGACCTCACTGGCGACGCGCGACTCGCGCAGGTGCTCGTCGTCGGCCATCACGCGCCGCGGCGCAGGTAGCGCCACACGAAGCCCGGGAAAGCGAACGTGACGAACAGGCACAGCGCGGCGACGTAGAATTCCCAGTTCTGCGGCTGACGCTGGCCGACGCGGGCTTCGAGCCCGAAGCCGACTGCGAGCGCGACGCCGCCGTACACCAGCAGTTCGAGCACGCGCCAGCCCAGGTGCTTGCGTGCGAGCCGCGGCCCGGCGACGAACAGGCGCTCGTTGACGAACGGCAGGTTGGCGAGCACGAGTGCGACGAGCAGCACCAGCCACACCTCGGCGGAATGCGTCATGGACATCTCGACCTGCGAGCGCGGTGGGTGGTTCCGTGCTCAGCCGGCCAGCGCCTTGACGATCGCGTCGCGGCACAGCGCCATCAGGCCGCCGGGCAGCAGCCCGAGCACGAGCACCGCGGCGCCGTTGACCGCCAGCAGCGCGCCCGCGCCGTGCGGCACCCACGTGACCGGCGCCGCGTCGGCCGGCTCGTCGAAGTACATCACCTTGACGACGCGCAGGTAGTAGAACGCGCCGACCAGCGACAGCAGCACGGCGACGACGGCGAGCACGATGTAGCCGGTCGAGGCGGTCGTCACCAGCGCCTGCAGCACCGCGAGCTTGGCGTAGAAGCCCACCGTCGGCGGGATGCCGGCCAGCGAGAACATGAACACCGTCATCACGCCGGCCAGCCACGGGCTGCGCCTGGCCAGGCCGGCGAAGTCGGCGATCTGGTCGCACTCGTGGCCCTGGCGCGCGAGCAGCATCACGAGTCCGAACGTGCCCAGCGTCGTCAGCACGTAGGTCACGAGGTAGAACAGCGCCGAGCTGTAGCCGTTGGCTGCCGACAGCGTGTTGCCGGCCACGACGGTGGGCGTCAGGCCGAGCAGCACGAAGCCGATCTGCGCGATCGTCGAGTACGCCAGCATCCGCTTGAGGTTGGTCTGCGCGATCGCCACCAAGTTGCCGATCACGAGCGACGCCACCGCGAGCACGATCAGCATCTGCTGCCAGTCGGCGGCCAGCCCGTTGAGCGCCTCGTGCAGCAGGCGGATCGTCATGCCGAACGCGGCCAGCTTCGGCGCGCCGGCGATCAGCAGCGTGGCCGCCGTCGGCGCGCCGTGGTAGACGTCGGGCACCCACATGTGGAACGGCACTGCGCCGAACTTGAACGCCAGCCCGGCGACGATGAACACGATGCCAATGACGAGCACTTCCTCGTTGATGCGCCCGCTCTGGATCGCGTCGAACACCTCGTCGTGCTGCAGCGAGCCGGTGGCGCCGTACATCATCGACAGGCCGTAGAGCAGGAAGCCGCTGGCCAGCGCGCCGAGCACGAAGTACTTCATCGCCGCCTCGGTCGCGGTGGCGTGGTCGCGCCGCAGCGCCACGAGCGCGTACAGCGACAGGCTCATGATCTCGAGGCCGAGGTAGACGACGAGGAAGTTGTTGGCCGACACCATCACGCCGATGCCCAGCAGCGCGAACATCGCCAGCGAGAAGAACTCGCCCTTGAGCATCTCGCGCGACGCGATGTACGGCTGCGCGTAGGCGATCGTCAGCATCGTGGCCAGCGTCGCGAACAGCGACAGCAGGTGACCCAGCGGGTCCGACACCATCAGGCCCTGCATGCCGACCAGGCTCTCGCCCGCCGACAGCGCGTCGAAGTGCAGCAGCGCGACGACGGCCAGCGACGCCTGCGCCAGCCAGAACGTCGGGCGCCGGCGCGCGTCGGTGACGAACAGGTCGACCAGCGCGACCGCGGCCACCGCCGCCAGCAGCACGACCTGCGGCAGGCCCACCATCCAGTTCAGCTCGTTCATTTCGTTCCAGCGGGCGGTGTCAATCCAGCTTCGATTGCGCGACGTGGTCGAGCAGCTGCGTCACCGACGCCTGCATCACGTCGGTGAACGGTTTCGGGTACACGCCCATCGCCAGCACCGCGACGGCCAGCACCGCGAGCATCGCGAACTCGCGCCGGTTGATGTCGGTCAGCGCCTTCACGTGGTCGTTGGCGACGTCGCCGAAGTACACGCGCTTGACCATCCACAGCGTGTACGCCGCACCGAAAATCAGCGTCGTCGCGGCCAGCATGCCGAGCCAGAAGTTGACCTTGACGGTCGCGAGGATCACCATCCACTCGCCGACGAAACCGGCGGTGCCCGGCAGGCCGGCGTTGGCCATCGCGAACAGCACCGCGAAGGCGGCGAACTTCGGCATCGTGTTGACGACGCCGCCGTAATCGGCGATCTCGCGCGAGTGCACGCGGTCGTACAGCACGCCGATGCACAGGAACATCGCGCCCGAGACGAAGCCGTGGCTGATCATCTGCACGAGGCCGCCGGCGACGCCGAGCTCCTCGAAGATGAAGAAGCCCAGCGTCACGAAGCCCATGTGCGCGATCGACGAGTACGCGACGAGCTTCTTCATGTCGCGCTGAACCAGCGCGACCAGCCCGATGTAGACCACGGCCACCAGGCTCAGCGCGATGATGAACCACGCGTACTCGCGCGACGCGTCGGGCGCGATCGGCATCGAGAAGCGCAGGAAACCGTAGGCGCCGAGCTTGAGCATGATCGCCGCCAGCACGACCGAGCCGCCGGTGGGGGCCTCGACGTGCGCGTCGGGCAGCCAGGTGTGGACCGGCCACATCGGCACCTTGACCGAGAACGCCGCGAAGAACGCGAAGAACAGCAGCACCTGCGCGGCCATCGGAATCGGGAGCTGGTGCCAGTCGAGGATAGCGAAGCTGCCGCCGGACTTCCAGTACAGGTAGATCAGCGCGATCAGCATCAGCAGCGAGCCGAGCAGCGTGTAGAGGAAGAACTTGAACGCCGCATAGACCCGCCGGGGCCCTCCCCACACGCCGATGATGATGTACATCGGGATCAGCGTGGCCTCGAAGAAGACGTAGAACAGCAGACCGTCGAGCGCGGCGAACACGCCGATCATCAGCCCCGACAGGACCAGGAACGCGCCCATGTACTGGTTGACGCGCTCCTCGATGACTTCCCAGCCGGCGATCACGACGATGACGGTGATGAACGCCGTCAGCAGCACGAACCACACCGAGATGCCGTCGACGCCGAGGTGGTAGTGCGCGTTGAAGCGCTCGATCCACGGCAGCTTCTCGACGAACTGCATCTGCGCCGTGCTCGCGTCGAAGCCCGTCACCAGCGGGATCGTCACCAGGAAGCCGGCCACGGCACCGGCCAGCGCCATCCAGCGCACGACGTCGCGGTACTGGTCGCGTCCGAGCGCGAGCAGCACGACGCCCGCCGCGATCGGCAGCCAGATGGCAACACTCAACAGACCCATTGTTCTTCGCTCCGCCCGTCTCGTCGTCGCCTCAACGCCCGACGAGGCCCGTCAGGTGCGGCCACAGCTGCCACGTCATCAGGGCGAACACGCCCAGCATCATCACCAGCGCGTACCAGTACAGGTGCCCGGTCTGGATGACGCGCACGACACCCGACAGCCAGCCGACCACGCGCGCCGACCCGTTGACGACGAGACCGTCGATCAGCGTCTGGTCGCCGCCCTTCCACAGGCCGGTGCCGAGCGCGCGCGCGGCGCGCGCCAGCACGTGCTCGTTGAACCAGTCCATGTAGTACTTGTTCTCGAGCACGGTGACCAGCGGCCGCAGCGCGCGCGCGATCGCCGCCGGAATCGCCGGCTGCTTCAGGTAGAACCACCACGCGGTCGCGACGCCAGCCACCGCGAGCCAGAACGGCAGCGTCTGCAGCCCGTGCAGCGCCATCGCCGCGGCGCCGTGGAAGTGTTCGGCCAGCTGCGCCATCGCCGGGTGCTTCGCGGCGTCGACGACGATCGCGCCGGCGAAGAAGTCGCCGAACAGCATCGGGCCGATCGTCAGGTAGCCGATCACGACCGACGGAATCGCCAGGAGCACGAGCGGCGCCGTGACGACCCACGGCGACTCGTGCGGCGTCGCGTCGTGGTGGTCACCGTGGCCGTGATCGTCGTGCGCGTGGTCGTCTTCCGGCGGGAACGGCTTGTGGCGGAAGCGCTCCTCGCCGTGGAAGACGAGGAAGTACATCCGGAACGAGTAGAACGCCGTGACGAACACGCCGGCGACGACGGCGAACGTCGCGAAGCCTGCACCCGGCAGCGTGCTCGCCTCGACCGCCATGATGATGCTGTCCTTGCTGTAGAAGCCCGAGAACAGCGGCGTGCCGATCAGCGCCAGCGAGCCCAGCAGCGCCGTGATCCACGTGATCGGCATGTACCTGCGCAGGCCGCCCATGTTGCGGATGTCCTGGTCGTGGTGCATGCCGATGATCACGCTGCCCGCGGCGAGGAACAGCAGCGCCTTGAAGAACGCGTGCGTCATCAGGTGGAACACCGCGACCGAGTACGCGCTCGCGCCGAGCGCGACCGTCATGTAGCCGAGCTGGCTCAGCGTCGAATACGCGACGACGCGCTTGATGTCGTTCTGGATGATGCCCAGCAGGCCCATGAACAGCGCGGTGATCGCGCCGATGACGAGCACGAAGTTCAGCGCCGTGTCCGACAGCTCGAACAGCGGGCTCATGCGCGCGACCATGAAGATGCCCGCGGTGACCATCGTCGCGGCGTGGATCAGCGCCGAGATCGGCGTCGGGCCCTCCATCGAGTCGGGCAGCCACACGTGCAGCGGGAACTGCGCGCTCTTGCCCATCGCGCCGATGAACAGGCAGATGCACGCCACCGTCAGCAGCATCCAACCGGTGCCGGGGAAGGTCAGCGTCGCGAGTTCGCCGGCCTTCGCGAAGGCCTCGGCGTAGTTCAGCGTGCCGGCGTAGGCGGCGATCAGGCCGATGCCGAGGATGAAGCCGAAGTCACCGACCCGGTTGACGAGGAAGGCCTTCAGGTTCGCGAAGATCGCGCTCGGCCGCTTGTACCAGAAGCCGATCAGCAGGTAGCTCACGAGGCCCACCGCTTCCCAGCCGAAGAACAGCTGCAGGAAGTTGTTGCTCATCACGAGCATCAGCATCGAGAACGTGAACAGGCTGATGTAGGCGAAGAAGCGCTGGTAGCCCGGGTCGTCGGCCATGTAGCCGATCGTGTAGACGTGCACCATCAGCGACACGAAGGTCACGACGCACATCATCATCGCCGTCAGCCCGTCGACGAGGAAGCCGACTTCCATCTTCAGGCCGCCGACGACCATCCACTCGTAGATCGTCGCGTCGAAGCGCGCGCCGTGCAGCGCGACGTCCTTGAGCACGAGCGCCGACAGCACGAACGCGACGGCGACGCCGAGGATCGTGACCGTGTGCGCGCCACGCCGGCCGACGGCGCGACCGAACAGGCCGGCGACGACGGCGCCGACCAGCGGCGCCAGCGGCACCGCGAGCAGGAGGTTGGGGTTCAGTTCCGCTGCCATGTCGTGGTCATCCCTTGAGCGTGTCGAGCTCCTCGACCTCGATCGACGAGCGGTTGCGGAACAGCACGACGAGGATCGCCAGGCCGATCGCCGACTCGGCGGCAGCCACAGTCAGGATGAAGAACACGAAGACCTGCCCCGCCATGTCGCCGAGGTAGTGCGAGAACGCGACGAAGTTCAGGTTGACGGCGAGCAGCATCAGCTCGATCGCCATCAGCAGCACGATCAGGTTGCGGCGGTTGAGGAAGATGCCGATCACCGACAGCGCGAACAGGATCGCGCCCAGCGACAGGAAGTGGCCCAGCGTGATCGGCCCCATCATGCCTGCCCCTCCTCGGCGCCCTTGGCCACGGCCGGCCGGTCGACCACCGGCGGCATCTGCACCACGCGCAGGCGCTCGGCCTTGCGCGCCTTGACCTGCTCGGCCGGGTCGATGTAGCGCGTGTCCTTGCGCCGGCGCAGCGTCAGCGCGATCGCGGCGACGATGGCCAGCAGCAGCAGCACCGCGGCGAGCTGCAGCGGGTACAGGTAGTTGGTGTAGATCTCGATGCCCAGCAGCTTGGTGTTGCCCATCGCCACCTGCTCGGGGGTGGGGCGCGGCGCGTCGGGCAGGTCGAAGCCGCCCATCAGCACGAGCGCCATCTCGAGCGCGATGACGGCGCCCACTGCGCCGGCCAGCGGGAAGTGCTTCCAGAAGTTCTCGCGGAACTTGTCGGTGTTGATGTCGAGCATCATCACGACGAACAGGAACAGCACCATCACGGCGCCGACGTAGACGAGCACGAGCGCGATCGCGAGGAACTCCGCCTCGAGCAGCATCCACACGCACGACGCGCTGAAGAATGCCAGCACGAGGTACAGCGCCGCGTGCACCGTGCTGCGCGCGGTGATGACGCGAAATGCCGCGAACAGCAGCACGGCCGAGAAGACGTAGAAGAGCGCGGTCATCGTGTTCATGGTGTTCGGGCCGTACGACGCCGCCGCGGGCCGGTCGCGGGCCGCGGCGGCGGTCGGCGAGCGCCTCAGCGGTACGGTGCGTCGGCCTGCCGGTTGGCGGCGATCTCCTTTTCGTAGCGGTCACCGACCGCGAGCAGCATGTCCTTCGTGAAGTACAGGTCGCCGCGCTTCTCGCCGTGGTACTCGAAGATGTGCGTCTCGACGATCGAGTCGACCGGGCAGCTCTCCTCGCAGAAGCCGCAGAAGATGCACTTCGTCAGGTCGATGTCGTAGCGCGTCGTGCGCCGCGTGCCGTCGGCGCGTACGTCGGACTCGATCGTGATCGCCATCGCCGGGCACACCGCTTCGCACAGCTTGCACGCGATGCAGCGCTCCTCGCCGTTGTCGTAGCGGCGCAGCGCGTGCAGGCCGCGGAAGCGCGGCGACAGCGGCGTCTTCTCTTCCGGGTACTGGATCGTGATGCTCTTGCGCAGGAAGTGGCGCCCGGTCAGCGCCATGCCCTTGAACAGCTCGAGCAGCAGGAAGCTGGAGAAGAAGTCTTTCACCGCGGACATGTCCTCGTCTCCCGGGTCTTCACTTCCAGATGTTCCACGGCGACTGGATCCACAGTCCGACGACGACCAGCCACACCAGCGTCACCGGGATGAAGATCTTCCAGCCCAGGCGCATGATCTGGTCGTAGCGGAAGCGCGGGAACGTCGCGCGCACCCAGAGGAACATCGTGACGACGACGAAGGTCTTCAGCGCGAGCCAGATCCAGCCCGGGATCGCGTTGAACACCGGCGAGTCGATCGGCGGCAGCCACCCGCCGAGGAACATGATCACGCACAGCGTGCTCACGAGGATCATGTTGGCGTACTCGGCGAGGAAGAACATCGCGAAGCTCATGCCCGAGTACTCGATCATGTGGCCGGCGACGATTTCGCTCTCGCCCTCGACGACGTCGAACGGGTGGCGGTTGGTCTCGGCCAGACCCGCGATGAAGTACACAAGGAACACCGGCAGCAGCGGCAGCCAGTTCCACGACAGGAAGTTCAGCCCCATCTCGGCGAAGGTGCCGCGGTCCTGCGAGAGCACGATGTCGGTCAGGTTCATGCTCGCCGACACCATCAGCACGACGACGAGCGCGAAGCCCATCGCGATCTCGTAGCTCACCATCTGCGCGCTCGCGCGCAGCGCGCCGAGGAAGGCGTACTTCGAGTTGCTCGCCCAGCCGGCGATGATCACGCCGTAGACCTCGAGCGACGTGATCGCCATCAGGAACAGCAGCCCGGCGTTGATGTTGGCCAGCGCCACCTCGGGGCCGAACGGGATCACGGCCCACGCCGCCAGCGCCGGCATGATCGTCATCACGGGCCCCAGGAAAAACAGGCCCTTGTTGGCCGCCGTCGGGCGGATGATCTCCTTGAAGATCAGCTTGACCGCATCGGCGATCGGCTGCAGCAGGCCGGCCGGCCCGATGCGGTTGGGGCCGAGCCGGATCTGCGTGAAGCCGATGCCCTTGCGCTCCCACAGCGTGAGGTAGGCGACGCAGAGCATCAGCGGCAGCACCACCGCGACGATCTTGACGAGGCTCCAGACGACGGCCCAGCCGCCGCTGCCCAGCGCCGCCTCGCCGATCTGATGGACTTGGTCGAGCATGGTCAGGCTTTCTCCACCGCGATCGGCCCGAACATCGCGCCGAGCGCGGCCGTATCAGGGTGGCCCGCGCTCACGCGCACCGCGGTCGGTGCCAGCGTCGGGTCCTCGCGTGCCGGCAGCACGGCACGGGCCGCCCCCTGCGTGATGCGCACCCTGTCGCCGGGTTGCAGGCCGAGCTCGCGCCACAGCACCGCCGGCAGCCCGGCCACCGGGGGTTTCGCGTCGGCGGTGCGCTGCAGCGACGGCGCACGGCGCACGATGGCGTCGGTGCAGTAGATCGGCACGTCGGCGATGCGCTCGAGCCCGCCGGCCGCGGCCTGCGGTGCGGCCACCGGCGCCGCGTTGTCGAGCCGCGCCGCGAGCGCCGCCTCGTCGGGCAGCGCCTCGGCACGCACGTCGTCGATCGTCTCGTGCTCGAAACCCGGCAGACCGAGCAGGTTGCCGAGCACGCGCAGCACCTTCCACGCCGGGCGTGCGTCGCCCAGCGGCTTGACGACGCCGTGGAAGCGCTGCACGCGTGCCTCGGCGTTGACGAAGGTGCCCGCCGTCTCGGTGAACGGCGCGATCGGCAGCATCACGTCGGCGTGCTCGACGACGGCGTCGTTGAACGCGGTCAGCGCGACGACCATGCCCGAGCCCTTCAGCGCCGCGACCGCGGCCGCGGGATCGGCGGCATCGAACGCCGGCTCGACGTTCAGCAGCAGCAGCGCCTTCATCGGCTGCGTCAGCATCTGGCCGGCGTTCAGGCCACCGGCCTTCGGCATCGCGCCGACCCACTGCGCGCCGACGCTGTTGCCGGCCTCGCCGAGCACGCCGACCGTGGCGCCGACCTGCTGTGCGATCCAGCCCGCCAGGCCGAGCAGCGCGCTGGCCTGCGGGTGCCACACGGCGGCGTTGCCGAGCAGAACCGCCTTCTTCGTCGCGTTCGGCTCGCCGGCGAGCAGCGACGCGGCGACGGCGTCGGCCGCGGGCGTTGCGGTGCCGGGCACCGGGGCCGCCGCACCGGTGCGCGCCGCCACCGCCGTCGCGACGTCGGCGAGCGCCTGCAGCCAGCCGCTGGGCGCGGCGGTCAGGCGGTGCGCCACCGGCATCGCCCAGTCGTCGTGCACCGCGTTCAGGCTCGAGACCTCGGCGCCGTGGCGCACCGCCTGGCGGAGGCGCTGCGCGAACAGCGGATGGTCCTTGCGCAGGAACGAGCCGACGACGAAAGCGCGCTGCAGCGTCGACAGCGACGCGATCGGCATGCCGAGCCAGCGGATGCCCGCCGGCGGCGTGAAGTCGGCGTGGCGCACGCGGTGGTCGACGTTGTCGCTGCCCAACCCGCGCACCAGCTTGGCCAGTAGGTGCAGCTCCTCGACGGTGCTCGACGGCGCGCCGAGCGCGCCGATGCCCTGCGGCCCGAACTCGGCGCGGATGCGCTTGAGACCGTCGGCGACGTAGTCGAGCGCGGTCGTCCAGTCGACCGCGCGCCAGGCGCCATCTTGCTTGATCATCGGCGCGGTCAGGCGCCGGTCGGTGTTCAGCGCCTCGTAGCTGAAGCGGTCGCGGTCGGCGATCCAGCACTCGTTGACGTCCTCGTTCTCGAACGGGACGACGCGCAGCACCTGGTTGCCCTTGACCTGCACGATCAGGTTGGCGCCGGTGCTGTCGTGCGGGCTGACGCTCTTGCGGCGGCTGAGCTCCCAGGTGCGTGCGCGGTAGCGGAACGGCTTGCTCGTCAGCGCGCCGACCGGGCAGATGTCGATCATGTTGCCCGACAGTTCGCTGTCGACGGTGCCGCCGGTGATCGTCGTGATCTCGCTGTGCTCGCCGCGGTGGACCATGCCGAGCTCCATCACGCCGGCGATCTCCTGGCCGAAGCGCACGCAGCGCGTGCAGTGGATGCAGCGGCTCATCTCCTCCATCGAGATCAGCGGGCCGACGTCCTTCGGGAAGACGACGCGCTTTTCCTCGGTGTAGCGCGAGGCGGACTTGCCGTAGCCCACCGCGAGGTCCTGCAGCTGGCACTCGCCGCCCTGGTCACAGATCGGGCAGTCGAGCGGGTGGTTGATGAGCAGGAACTCCATCACCGCCTTCTGCGCCTGGACCGCCTTGTCGCTCCTCGTGCGCACGACCATGCCCTGCGTGACCGGCGTCGCGCAGGCCGGCATCGGCTTGGGCGCCTTCTCGACGTCGACCAGACACATGCGGCAGTTGGCCGCGATGCTGAGCTTCTTGTGGTAGCAGAAGTGCGGGATGTAGGTGCCCGCCGCGTCGGCGGCGTGCATCACCATGCTGCCCTCGGGCACGCTGACCTTGCGGCCGTCGAGTTCGATCTCAACCATGGGTGTCGCTCAACCGATGCTCAGACGTGGGCCGGCACGAGGCAGGACTTGTGCTCGACGTGGTGCACGAACTCGTCGCGGAAATGCTTGAGCATGCCCTGCACCGGCATCGCCGCCGCGTCACCGAGCGCGCAGATCGTGCGCCCCTTGATGTTGTCGGCCACCGAGTCGAGCAGGTCGAGGTCCTGCGGCCGGCCCTGGCCGTGCTCGATGCGGTGGACGATGCGCCACAGCCAGCCGGTGCCCTCGCGGCACGGCGTGCACTGGCCGCAGCTCTCGTGCTGGTAGAAGTAGCTCAGGCGCAGCAGGCTGCGCACCATGCAGCGGGTGTCGTTCATCACGATCACGGCGCCCGAGCCGAGCATCGAGCCGGCCTTCGCGATCGCGTCGTAGTCCATCGTCAGGTCCATCATGACCTTGGCCGGCAGCACCGGCGCCGACGAGCCGCCGGGGATCACGGCCTTGAGCGCGCCGCCCTTCACACCGCCGGCGAGCTCGAGCAGCTTGGCGAACGGCGTGCCCATCGGCACCTCGTAGTTGCCCGGGCGCTCGACGTCGCCGACCATCGAGAAGATCTTGGTGCCGCCGTTGTTCGGCTTGCCGACCTCCAGGTAGGCCTGGCCGCCGTGGTTGATGATCCACGGCACCGCCGCGAAGGTCTCGGTGTTGTTGATCGTCGTCGGCTTGCCGTACAGCCCGAAGCTGGCCGGAAACGGCGGCTTGAAGCGCGGCTGGCCCTTCTTGCCCTCGAGCGACTCGAGCAGCGCCGTCTCCTCGCCGCAGATGTAGGCGCCGAAGCCGTGGTGCGCGTGCAGCTGGAAGCTGAAGCCGCTGCCGAGGATGTTCTCGCCCAGGAAGCCGGCGGCGCGCGCCTCTTCGAGCGCCTGCTCGAAGCGCTCGTAGACCTCGAAGATCTCGCCGTGGATGTAGTTGTAGCCGGTCTTCACGCCCATCGCATAGGCGGCGATCGCCATGCCCTCGATGACGATGTGCGGGTTGTAGGCGAGGATGTCGCGGTCCTTGCAGGTGCCGGGCTCGCCCTCGTCGCTGTTGCACACGAGGTACTTCGCGCCGGGAAACTGCCGCGGCATGAAGCTCCACTTCAGGCCGGTCGGAAAGCCGGCGCCGCCGCGGCCGCGCAGCGCGCTCGTCTTGACCTCGGCGATGACCTGCTCGGGCGTCATGCCCTCGCCGCCGTCCTTGCCGAGGACCTTCTTCAGCGCCGAATAGCCGCCGCGCGCGACGTAGTCGGCCAGACGCCAGTTGCTGCCGTCGAGGCCGGCGTAGATCTGCGGCGCGATGTGGCGGCCGTGGAAGCAGGTCTCGCGGCCGGTGGCCTGGAAGCGGGAGAGGTCGAGCATGGCGTGCGCTCCGAGATGGCTCACTGGGCTTGCGCCTTCAGGACCTCGACCAGTTCGTCGAGGCGCTCGTTCGTCATGAAGCTGACCATCTGGCGGTCGTTGACCAGCATCACCGGCGCGTCGGCGCAGGCGCCGAGGCACTCGCACTGCTGCACCGTGAACCGGCCGTCGGCCGTCGTGCCGCCTTCCTCGACGCCGAGACGCTCGCACAGGTGCGCGAGCGCCTGGTCACCGCCGCGCAGCGCGCACGGCAGGTTGGTGCAGACGTTGAGCTTGAACCGCCCCACCGGCTGCTGGTTGTACATGTTGTAGAACGTCGTCACCTCGTGCACCGCGATCGGCGCCATGCCGAGGTACTCGGCCAGCGCGACCTCGGCGTCCTGCGACACCCAGCCCTGCTCCTGCTGCACGATGGCCAGGCACGCCATGACGGCCGACTGCTTCTGGTCGGCGGGGTACTTGGCCACTTCGCGCGCAAAGCGCGCGAGCGTCTCGTCGCTGAACTTCATCGCTGCGCTCATCGGTCGATCTCGCCGAACACGATGTCCATGGTGCCGATGATCGCCACCGCGTCGGCGATCATGTGCCCGCGCGCCATCTCGTCGAGCGCGGACAGGTGCGCGAACCCGGGCGCGCGGATCTTCAGCCGGTACGGCTTGTTCGCGCCGTCGCTGATCAGGTAGATGCCGAACTCGCCCTTCGGGTGCTCGACGGCGGCGTAGGCCTCGCCCTCGGGCACGTGCATGCCCTCGGTGAAGAGCTTGAAATGGTGGATCAGCTCCTCCATGTTGCTCTTCATGCTCACGCGCGACGGCGGCGCGACCTTGTGGTTGTCGGTGATCACCGGCCCGGGGTTGGCGCGCAGCCAGTCGACGCACTGCTTGATGATGCGGTTGGACTGGCGCATCTCCTCGACGCGCACGAGGTAGCGGTCGTAGGTGTCGCCGTTGGACCCCACCGGCACGTCGAACTCGACGCGGTCGTACACGTCGTACGGCTGCATCTTGCGCAGGTCCCACGCGATGCCGCTGCCGCGCAGCATCGGCCCGGTGAAGCCGAGGTTCAGCGCCCGCTCGGGGCTGACGACGCCGATGCCCACCGTGCGCTGCTTCCAGATGCGGTTGTCGGTCAGCAGCGTCTCGTACTCGTCGACATACTTCGGGAAGCGCTGCGTGAAGTCGTCGATGAAGTCGAGCAGCGAGCCCTGCCGGTTGGCGTTGAGTTCGGCGACGGCGCGCGCGTTGCGGATCTTGCTCGCCTGGTACTGCGGCATGCGGTCGGGCAGGTCGCGGTAGACGCCGCCGGGACGGAAATACGCCGCGTGCATGCGCGCACCCGAGACCGCCTCGTACATGTCGAACAGGTCTTCGCGCTCGCGGAAGCAGTAGATGAAGATGTTCATCGCGCCGCAGTCCAGGCCGTGGCAGCCCAGCCACAGCAGGTGGTTCAGCAGTCGCGTGATCTCGGCATACATGACGCGGATGTACTGCGCGCGCAGCGGCACCTCGATGCCCAGCAGCTTCTCGATCGCCAGGCAGTAGGCGTGCTCGTTGCACATCATCGAGACGTAGTCGAGCCGGTCCATGTACGGCAGCGACTGGATGAACGTCTTCGTCTCGGCGAGCTTCTCGGTCGCGCGGTGCAGCAGGCCGATGTGCGGGTCGGCGCGCTGAATGACCTCGCCGTCGAGCTCGAGCACCAGGCGCAGCACGCCGTGCGCGGCCGGGTGCTGCGGCCCGAAATTGAGGGTGTAGTTCTTGATCTCGGCCATGGCTCAGTGGAGTCCGCCGTAGTTCTCTTCGCGCACGATGCGCGGCGTGATCTCGCGCGGCTCGATCGTCACCGGCTGGTAGATCACGCGGCGGCGCTCGGGGTCGTAGCGCATCTCGACGTGACCCGAGACCGGGAAGTCCTTGCGCATCGGGTGGCCGATGAAGCCGTAGTCGGTCAGGATGCGGCGCAGGTCCTCGTGGCCCTCGAACACGATGCCGAACAGGTCGAAGGCCTCGCGCTCGAACCAGTTGGCCGAGTTCCAGATGCTGGTCAGCGAAGGCACGAGCGGCAGGTCGTCGTCGGGCACGAACACCTTCACCCGCAAGCGCCAGTTGTGGCTGACGCTCAGCAGGTGCGAGACGACGCAAAAGCGCGGCCCCTCCCAGGGCTGGTCCTTGTAGGTCGAGTAGTCGACGCCGGCGAGGTCGATCAGCTGCTCGAACTTCAGCGCCGGGTCGTCGCGCAGCGTGCGCGCGACGTCAACGCTGTCGGCCGCACGGACCGTGATCGTGATCTCGCCGCGTTCGCGCTTGAAAGCCTGGATGCGCTCGCCGAGCGCGCCTTTCAGCGCGGCTTCGAGCCGGTCGAGTCGTTCGCTCATGCGTCGTGTTCCTCAGCGCGCGATCGTGTTCTCGCGCCGGATCTTGTTCTGCAGCTGCAGGATCCCGTAGAGCAGCGCCTCGGCGGTGGGCGGGCAGCCGGGCACGTAGACGTCGACCGGCACGATGCGGTCGCAGCCGCGCACGACCGAGTAGCTGTAGTGGTAGTAGCCGCCGCCGTTGGCGCACGAGCCCATGGAGAGCACCCAGCGCGGCTCGGCCATCTGGTCGTAGACCTTGCGCAGTGCCGGCGCCATCTTGTTGCACAGCGTGCCGGCGACGATCATCAGGTCGCTCTGGCGCGGGCTCGGCCGGAACAGCATGCCGAAGCGGTCGATGTCGTAACGCGCCGCGCCCGCGTGCATCATCTCGACGGCGCAGCACGCCAGGCCGAACGTCATCGGCCACAGCGAGCCGGTCTTGGACCAGTTGACGAGCTTGTCGACCGAGGTGGTGACGAAGCCTTCCTTCAGAACGCCTTCGATGCCCATTGCACTACTCCATGGCCATCACCGCGCGCAGGCCGAGCGCCGCGTCGCTGCCGAGCCGGCCCGCATCCCCTCGGGGGATCGGCCGACGGTGTCGTCGCACGAGGAGCCCCATGTTCACTCCCAGTCGAGCGCGCCCTTTTTCCACTCGTAGACGAAGCCGACGACGAGTATGGCGAGGAAGACCATCATGGCCCAGAAGCCCGTGGCGCCGATCTCGTGCAGCGCCACCGCCCACGGGAACAGGAACGCGATCTCGAGGTCGAAGAGGATGAACAGGATCGCGACGAGGTAGTAGCGCACGTCGAACTTCATGCGTGCGTCCTCGAACGCCTCGAACCCGCACTCGTAGGGCGAGTTCTTCTCGGGGTCGGGCCGGTTGGGGCCGAACAGGAAGCCGAGCACCTGCGGCGCCACGCCCACCGCCACCCCGACCAGGATGAACAGAATGACGGGCAGGTACTGTTGCAGGTCCATGGTCTCGGCGGTGTCGTGATCGCTCGGTCGGCTTTCCGGCCTTGCGTGCCGAGGCCACCGCAGTGATCCCGAGCATGCTGGCCGAACCCTGCACGAAACTGTCAGGGCCGCTGCGCGGCCACCGGGGTGACATCTTCGCAGCGAGGGTGTCGATCAGAAGGACTGATTCGACGCTGGTGCCGACGGCGAGACTCGAACTCGCACAGCTTTCGCCACTACCCCCTCAAGATAGCGTGTCTACCAATTCCACCACGTCGGCGCCGACGCTTTCGTCTCTGACTCGCATGAGGAGTGGCTCGTCAGAACGCGGCGCATTCTAAGCGCAAAAGGGGCCGTTTCCGGCCCCTTCGCTGTCGAGGTCTCGCGGCACGCGCGATCCCCGTCGACGTCGCGGCCACAGCGGTCGCGGCGCCGGCCGTGACCCGAGCTCAGTTGCTCGGGATCGCGCCCCCGCCCGCGGGTGCCGGCTGCGCCGGCGCGGGCGGCGGCACGAGGCCCGGGATCTGCGCAGGCGCCGTGCCCGCCGGCTCGCTGGCCGCCGGTGCCACGCGGTCGAGCACGCTGGTGCCCTCGCCGGCCGACGGCGCGATCGCGCGCGTGTGCCCCATATAGGCCAGCGCGAGCGTGCACGCGAAGAACACGGTGGCCAGCGCCGCCGTCGAGCGCGACAGGAAGTTCGCACTGCCGCTGGCACCGAACAGGCTGCCGGCCGAGCCGCTGCCGAACGACGCTCCCATGTCGGCGCCTTTGCCGTGCTGCACCAGCACGAGCCCGATCATCGCCAGCGCCGACAGGAGCTGGATCACCAGAACGATGTTCACCCAGATCTGCATGGAGGTCTTCCTCGCAATCGAAATTCGGAATCAGCCCGCGGCGCGGCAGATGGCGACGAAGTCCGCGGCCTTCAACGACGCGCCGCCGATCAGGCCGCCGTCGATGTCGGCCTGCGCGAACAGCTCGCGCGCGTTGTCGGGCTTGACGCTGCCGCCGTACAGGAGCTTCATCTCGTCGGCGCGGCTGCCGGTGGCCGCACGCAGCTGCGCGCGCAGCAGCGCGTGCACCGCCTGCGCCTGCTCGGGCGTCGCGGTGCGCCCCGTGCCGATGGCCCACACGGGCTCGTAGGCGACGACGATCTCGCCGGCGCAGTGCGCCAGCGTGTGGATCACGGCGGCGAGCTGGCGCTTGACGACGTCGGCGGTCTCGCCGGCCTCGCGCTGCGCGAGCGTCTCGCCGACGCACACGATCGGCGTCACGCCGCGCGCGAGCGCGGCCTTGGCCTTGTCGGCGACGAGCTGGTCGCTCTCGCCGTGGTAGGCGCGGCGCTCCGAGTGCCCGACGATCACGTAGCGGCAGCCGAACTCCTGCAGCATGCCCGCCGAGACCTCACCGGTGTAGGCCCCCTGCTCGTGCGCCGAGCAGTCCTGCGCGCCCCAGCGGATGTCGGTGCCGGCCAGCGCGACCGCGGTCTCGGCCAGGTACGGAAACGGCGGGCACACCGCGACGTCGCAGCCGAACGGCCGCGCGCCGGCGATGCCGTCGAGCAGTTCGGCATTGCCCTTGCGGCTGCCGTGCATCTTCCAGTTGCCCACCACCAGCTTGCGTCGCGTGTTCATCGCGTGTTCCTCACCAGGTCAGCACGATCTTGCCGACGTGCGTGCTCGACTCCATCAGCGCGTGCGCGGCCGCGGCGTCGGCAGCCGGGAACACCGCATGGATCACCGGCTTGACGCGCCCGGCTTCGAGCAGCGGCCACACGCGCTCGCGCAGTGCCTGCGCCAGGCGCGTCTTGTACGCGACGGAACGCGGGCGCAGCGTCGAGCCGGTGATCGCCAGGCGCTTGCGCAGCACCAGCCCCGCGTCGAACGCGCTGCGCGTGCCGCCCTGCACCGCGATGATCGCGAGCCGGCCGTCGTCGGCCAGGCACTGCACCTCGCGCTCGACGTAGTCGCCGGCGACCATGTCGAGCACGACGTCGACGCCGCGCCCACCGGTCAGACGCCTGGCCTCGGCGGCGAAGTCCTGCGTGCGGTAGTTGATCGCGTGGTCGGCGCCGAGCCGCACGCACGCGGCGCACTTGTCGTCGCTGCCGGCGGTGACGATCACGGTCGCGCCGAACGCCTTCGCGAGCTGGATCGCGGTGACACCGATACCGCTCGAGCCGCCCTGCACGAGCAGCGTCTCGCCCGGCTGCAGCTTCGCGATCTCGAAGACGTTCTGCCACACGGTGAAGAACGTCTCGGGCAGTGCCGCCGCCTCGACGTCGGTCAGGCCCGTGGGCACCGACAGGCACTGGCCGATCGGCGCGGTGCACTGCTCGGCGTAACCGCCACCGGCCACCAGCGCGCAGACGCGGTCACCGAGCCGGAAGCCCGCGGCCGCGAGCTCGGCCGGGTCGCCGCCCGCCACCGTGCCGGCGACTTCGAGGCCCGGCAGGTCGGACGCGCCGGGCGGGGGCGGGTAGGCCCCTTTGCGCTGCAGCACGTCGGGGCGGTTGACCCCCGAGGCGCGCACTGCGATCAGCATCTCGCCGGCCTGCGGCACCGGTGCTGCGCGCTCGACGGTGCGCAGCACCTCGGGCCCGCCGGGGCGGCTGATCTCGATCGCCTTCATCGCGTCGTGCCGGCCGGCGCGCGATGGCGCGTCACTCGGACTTGGCCGGCGGCTCGTCGCCACCGGCCGCGTCGGCCACCGGCTCGCGCTCGGCGCGTTCACCGCGCTCCGGGCGGTCGCTGCGCTCGCGACGCGGACCGCGGTCGCCACGCCCGCCGCGCTCGTCACGGTCGCGGCGCGGGCGCTCCTCCTCGACCCAGCCCTCGGGCTTGTCGAGCAAGGCCTTCATCGACAGCTTGATGCGGCCCTTGTCGTCGGTCTCGAGCACCTTGACCTGCACGACCTGACCTTCCTTCAGGAAGTCCTCGACCTTCTCGACGCGCTGGTGCGCGATCTGGCTGATGTGCAGCAGGCCGTCCTTGCCGGGCAGGATGTTGACGAGTGCGCCGAAGTCCAGGATCTTCGTCACCGGCCCCTCGTAGACCTTGCCGACCTCGGCCTCGGCAGTGATCTCGCCGATGCGCCGCATCGCCTCCTGCGCACGCGCCGCGTCGGTCGAGGCCACCGTGATCGTGCCGTCCTCGGCGATGTCGATCGTCGTGCCGGTCTCCTCGGTCAGTGCGCGGATCGTCGCGCCGCCCTTGCCGATCACGTCGCGGATCTTCTCCGGGTTGATCTTCATCGTGTACAGGCGCGGCGCGAACGGGCTGAGCTCCTCCTTCGCGCCGCCGACGGCCTCGACCATCTTGGCCAGGATGTGCATGCGCGCTTCCTTCGCCTGCGCGAGCGCGACCTGCATGATCTCCTTCGTGATGCCCTGGATCTTGATGTCCATCTGCAAGGCCGTCACGCCGGCGGTGGTGCCGGCGACCTTGAAGTCCATGTCGCCGAGGTGATCCTCGTCGCCGAGGATGTCGGTGAGCACCGCGAAGCGGTTGCCCTCCTTGATCAGCCCCATCGCGATGCCGGCCACGTGCGCCTTCATCGGCACGCCGGCGTCCATCAGCGCGAGGCAGCCGCCGCACACCGAGGCCATCGACGACGAGCCGTTGCTCTCGGTGATCTCGCTGACGACGCGCATCACGTACGGGAACTCGTCGCGGCTGGGCAGGCAGGCGGCCAGCGCACGCTTGGCCAGGCGCCCGTGGCCGACCTCGCGGCGCTTCGGCGAGCCCACGCGCCCGGTCTCGCCGGTGGCGAACGGCGGCATGTTGTAGTGCAGCAGGAAGCGGTCCTGGTACTCGCCGGCCAGCGCGTCGATCTTCTGCGCGTCCTGCTCGGTGCCCAGCGTGGCCACCACCAGCGCCTGCGTCTCGCCGCGCGTGAACAGCGCCGAGCCGTGCGTGCGCGGCAGGATGCCGGTGCGGATCTCGATCGGGCGCACGGTGCGCGTGTCGCGCCCGTCGATGCGCGGCTCGCCGGCCAGGATCTGGCTGCGCACGATGCGCGCCTCGATGTCGAACAGCATCGCGTCGACCTTGACCTCGTCGAACGCGACACCCTCTTCGGCGAGCGCCGCCTTGACGCTGGCGTAGGCCTCGCGGCAGGCCTGCGTGCGCGCCTGCTTGCTGCGGATCTGGTAGGCCGCGCGCAGCTTGTCCTCGGCGAGCGCGTTGACCTTGGCGATGAACGCCTCGTCCTTGACCGGCGGCGTCCACAGGCCCGCGGCCTGCCACTCGGGCTTGCCGGCCTCACGCACGAGTTCGTGGATCGCCTCGATCGCGACCTTGCCCTGCTCGTGGCCGAACACGACGGCGCCGAGCATCACCTCCTCGCTGAGCTGGTCGGCCTCGGACTCGACCATCAGCACGGCGGCCTCGGTGCCGGCGACGACGAGGTCGAGCTTGCTGTCGGCGAGCTGCGTCTTGCCCGGGTTGAGCACGTACTCGCCGTTGATGTAACCGAC
Organism: Calidifontimicrobium sp. SYSU G02091; assembly: GCF_022631395.1. Taxonomy (NCBI): domain Bacteria; kingdom Pseudomonadati; phylum Pseudomonadota; class Betaproteobacteria; order Burkholderiales; family Sphaerotilaceae; genus Azohydromonas; species Calidifontimicrobium sp. SYSU G02091. The sequence continues at coordinate 9,228 of NZ_JALBGB010000023.1, read as the reverse complement.
GCGCGCGGCGCCGATCGGGCCGTTGAACGGGATGCCCGACACCGACAGCGCGGCGCTGGTGGCGATCATCGCGGCGATGTCGGCCTGCACCTCGGGGTTCAGGCTCAGCACGTGCACGACGACCTGCACCTCGTTGAAGAACCCGTCGGGGAACAGCGGGCGGATCGGGCGGTCGATCAGGCGGCTGGTCAGCGTCTCGAGCTCGCTCGGACGGCCTTCGCGCTTGAAGAAGCTGCCCGGGATCTTGCCGGCGGCGTAGGTCTTCTCGATGTAGTCGACGGTCAGCGGGAAGAAGTCCTGCCCCGGCTTGGCGTTCTTGGCCGCGACGACGGTGGCCAGCACGACGGTGTCGTCGATGTCGACGAGCACGGCGCCGGTGGCCTGGCGGGCGATCTCGCCCGTTTCCATGCGCACCGTGTGCGCACCCCACTGGAAGGTCTTGGTGACTTTGTTGAACAGGCTCATGGCGAGTCTCCGGTCGGAAAGGCCGCACCTTCACGGCGGTGCGCGGAACCGGGAGCCTGGGCCTCGCGGCGGGATGCCATTCCAGCGTCGCGGCCGACCGCGACGGTGGAATGACACAGCAGCGCCGTATGGGCCATGCTCCAAACGACGACAGCCTGTGCTGCACGCGCAGACAGGCTGTCGCTTCGCATCGTTCGGCTTACTTGCGCAGGCCGAGCTTGTTGATCAGCGCGACGTAGCGCTCGGCGTCCTTGCTCTTGAGGTACGCGAGCAGGCGCTTGCGCTGGTTGACCAGCTTGAGCAGGCCGCGGCGGCCGTGGTGGTCCTTGACGTGGGTCTTGAAGTGCGGCGTCAGCTCGTTGATGCGCGCGGTCAGCAGCGCGACCTGCACTTCGGGCGAACCGGTGTCGTTGGGGCTGCGGCCGTTGGCCTTGACGATCTCGGCCTTGTTGATGTCTGCGACTGCCATCGTGGGTCCTTGCGATTTCGGGAAGCGGACAACCACGACGGCGACGCACGCCGCAGCGGTTTCCGGGTGGGACTCGCGGTCGCGGGTGAAACCGACCCGCGCCGTGCTCGCACGCGCCGAAGCCCTCCAGCCCCAGCGCGACCGCACATTATAGCCGCAGCGCCGCCGCGAGCCGCTGCACCCCCTGCTGCAGTCGCGCCGGGTCGCGCGACGCGAAGCACCAGCGCAGCCAGCCCTCGCCCTCGTCGCCGAACGCGACCCCGGGCGCCAGCCCCAGCCCGTGCTCGGCGACCAGCCGCTTCGCGAACGCGAGCGAGTCGTCCTGCCCCTCGACGCGAAAGAACGCGTACAGCCCGGCCGGCGGGGCGGCCAACGTCACGCCGGGCAGCGCGGCCAGCGCGCCGACGAGCATGTCGCGGCAGCCGCGCAGCCGCTGCACCAGCGCCGGCACGAAGTCGTCGGCGATCGCCAGCGCCGCCAGCCCGCCGCGCTGCACGAACACCGGCGCGCACGAGCTGTTGAACTCGACGAGCTTGCCCACCGTGTCGGTCAGCGCGGCCGGCGTCACGAGCCAGCCCAGCCGCCAGCCCGTCATCAAGAAGCTCTTCGAGAAACTGTGCGCGACCAGCAGCCGGTCGTCGGGCTCGGCCAGGTCGAGGAAGCTCGGCGCGGCGCGGCGCCCGGCACCGAACCACACGCGCGAATAGACCTCGTCGGCGACGATCCACGTGCCGGTGCGCCGGCAGTGCTCGAGGATCGCGCGCTGCTCGTCGGGCGCCAGTGTCCAGCCGGTCGGGTTGTTCGGCGCATTGAGCACGAGCGCACGCGTGCGCGGCGTCACGGCGTCGAGCAGGCGCTGCAGGTCCAGGCCCCAGCGGCCGCCTTGCGGGCGCAGCGGCACGCGCACGACCGACGCGCCGAGGATCGCCGGCTGCGCGGTCAGGTTCGGCCACACCGGCACGACGGCGACGACCTCGTCGCCGGGTGCGAGCAGCAGCTGCGCGGCGATCATCAGCGCCGTCACGCCCGAGCTGGTGACCGCGATGCGGCTGGCGTCCAGCGGCCGGTGCAGCGCCGACAGGTACGCCGCCAGCGCCTCGCGCAGCGCGGGCAGCCCGAGGTTGTGCGAATAGAAGGTCTCGCCGGCGGCCAGCGAGCGCGCCGCGGCGTCGCACACCGCCGCCGGCGTGGGCTCGTCGCTCTCGCCGAACCAGAAGGCGAGCACGTCGTCGCGGCCGAGCGCGGCGTTGGCCACCTCGCGGATCTTCGAGCCGGGCAGCGCGGCGATGCGCGCCGGCAGCACCGCCGGCGTCGGTGGCGGCCGGATGCTCATCCGGGCCACGTCATGCGGCACGCGTGCGGCTGCGCGACCTCGTCGGCCGAGAACGTGCGCACCGTGCGGAAGCCGAAGCCCGAGCCCTCGACGTCGTGCGCGACGCCGGGGCGGCCGGCACGGTCCATCACGCTGACGACGAGCGACTGCTGCAGCTGGTGGTCGGCGGCGCGCATCGTGCCGCGGTGCACGCCGCCCAGCGCCGCGCCGTCGTGGGACAGGCCCGACAGCGCCTGCGCCACCGCCAGCGGCTCGGCGCTGCCGGCGCGCTCGATCGCCGCGGCCAGCATCTCGATCATCAGGTGCATGCGCGCGTGCACGTAGTCGTCGCGCGGATCGGGGAAGCGCCGGCGGAACTCGGCGTAAAACGCCTGCGACGCCGCGCCGCTCACGTTGGGATGCCACTCGGCCACCGCGAGCACGCGCCCGACGCCCGCCTCGCCGATCGCCGCCGGTGCGCCGAGCGCGTTGCCGTAGAAGGTGTAGAACTTCAGCGACTCGCCTAAGTCGCGCGCCGCGCGCACGAGCTGCGTCAGGTCGTTGCCCCAGTTGCCGGTCAGCACGGCCTGCGCGCCGCTGGCGCGGATCTTCGTCGCGTACGGCAGGAAGTCCTTCACCCGGCCGAGCGGGTGCAGCTCGTCGCCGACGATCTCGATGTCGGGCCGCGCGGCGGCGATCATCGCGCGCGCCTGCCGCGCGACGTGCTGGCCGAAGCTGTAGTCCTGGTTGATCAGGTACAGGCGCCGCACCTCGCGGTCGCTGCGCAGGACCTCGACGAGCGCCGCGAGCCGCATGTCGGCGTGCGCGTCGAAGCGGAAGTGCCACGGGCTGCAGCGCTCGTTGGTCAGGCTCGGGTCGACGGCCGAGTAGTTCAGCAGGATCGCGCGTCGGGCGGGGTCGCGCTCGTTGTGCTTGTTCAGCGCATCGATCAGCGCCGCGGCCACCGCCGAGCTGTTGCCCTGCAGCACGAAGCCGATGCGCTGGTCGATCGCGCTGCGCAGCAGCGCCAGCGCCTCCTCGGCCTGGCCCTTGCTGTCGAAGCGCACCAGTGCGAGCGGGCGCCGCCCGCCGGGCAGCGCGACGCCGCCGCGGGCATTGACGCGCTCGACCGCCCACTGCAGGTTGCGAAACACGGCCTCGCCGGCGTTGGCGAACGGGCCCGACAGGCCTTCGATCAGCGCCAGACGCAACGGCGCGGCAGGGGCCTGCGCGACCGCCGGCGGCAGCAGCGCACCGGCGGCGAGCGCGAGCAGCGCGCGACGCGCAACGGGTTGATTCATCTCAATGTTTTGGGCTTGAAAGCGGGCCTGCCGATTCGCATAGTTGGGCTGGCCCGATGACCGTCGCGGCGCGACGGTTCGTGTTCAACCCGATTCTAGGAGGACGCCATGTTTCCGCTGAGCACATCCCGCAGCAGCAACGACCTCGCGCGCTCGTTCGAGCGCCTGTTCGACGAGAGCTTCGAGCGCTTCTTCGGCCTCGCCCCGCGCGGCGAGGGCGGCACGCGCACGCCGGCACTCGACGTGCACGAGTCCGACAAGGCCTACACCGTCAAGCTCGACCTGCCCGGCGTCGACAAGAAGGACGTCAAGATCAGCATCGACGGGCGCCTCGTGACGGTGCAGGCCGAAACCAAGAAGGAAGAAGAGAAGAAGGAAGGCGAGCGCGTCGTCTACCGCGAGCGCTCGGTGTCGAGCTATGCGCGCAGCTTCACGCTGCCGCAGGACATCGACGAAGGCGCGTCGAGCGCGAAGATGGACAACGGCGTGCTGACGCTGACGCTGGCCAAGAAGGAGCCGGCGCAGACCAAGCGCATCACGGTCTCCTGAGGCTGGCAAGGCGGGCCGCTCAGGCTTCGTCGAGCGGCCAGCGCGGCCTGACGTCGAACGCCGCGTCGGGCTGCGGTGCGGCGATGCCGGCTTGCAGCCGCATCGCCGCGGCGAGCGCGATCATCGCGCCGTTGTCGGTGCACAGGTGCAGTTCGGGGTAGTGCACGCGCACGCCCCGCGCACCGCAGGCGGCGTCGAGCTGCGCGCGCAGCCACCGGTTGGCGCCGACGCCGCCGGCCACGACCAGCCGCTTCAGTCCGGTCGCGTGCAGCGCACGCATCGACTTGGCGACCAGCACGTCGACGATCGCGGCCTGCGTCGCCGCAGCGAGGTCGGCGCGCGGCTGCTCGCACGCTGCGTCGCCAAGCTTGCGCAACTGCGTCAGCACCGCCGTCTTCAGCCCGGCGAACGAGAAGTCGAGGTTGGCGCTGTGCAGCAGCGGGCGCGGCAGCGCGAACGCGCTCGCGTCGCCGAACTCGGCCAGCCGCGCCAGCGCCGGACCGCCGGGGTAACCGAGGCCGAGCAGCTTGGCTGTCTTGTCGAAGGCCTCGCCGGCGGCGTCGTCGATCGTCTCGCCGAGCAGCGTGTAGCGACCCACGCCGTCGACGCGCATCAGCTGCGTGTGTCCGCCCGAGACGAGCAGCGCGACGAACGGGAACCGCGGCGGGTCGGCCGACAGGAACGGCGACAGCAGGTGCCCCTCGAGGTGGTGCACGCCCAGCAGCGGACGGCCGAGCGCCGTGCCGAGCGCGCAAGCCAGCGCGGCGCCCGTCAGCAGCGCGCCCGCGAGGCCCGGCCCGCGCGTGTAGGCGACGACGTCGACGTCGGCCAGCGCGAGCCGCGCGTCGGCCATGACCTGCCGCACCAGCGGCACGAGCCGGCGGATGTGGTCGCGCGACGCGAGCTCCGGGACGACGCCGCCGTAGGCCTCGTGCATCGCGACCTGGCTGTGCAGCGCATGCGCGAGCAGCCGTGGCGGTGCGCCGTCGTGTGCGCCCGCGCCTTCGACCAGCGCGACGCCGGTCTCGTCGCACGACGACTCGATCCCCAGCACCCTCATCGCGCGGCAGTGTAGCCACCCGCGTCGCTGGATCTCGATCAAGCGCGGCACGCGCCGCGCCCGTACCATCGCGCGACCCGAGTCCCCGATGCGCTGCCGATGTCGAACCGCCGCCGCTTCATGACCCTGTCCGCGCTGCCGCTGGCCGGCGGCGCGCTGGCTGCCACCGCGACCCGCGCCGCCGATGCGCCGAAGGCCGAGCGCTTCCCCGGCGACCCGCCACAGCACAAGGTCGTCTACCAGCTCAACGAAGCCGACAACGCCTACATCGAGCACATCCTGAACTCGGTCGGCGCGATGATCGGCAAGTACCAGCACAACGTCGCAATCGCCGTCGTCGTCTTCGGCCCCGGCATCCACCTGCTGGCCAAGAACCCCAAACGCCCCGTGGCGGCGGCGCTGCGCCAGCGCGTGATCAGCCAGGCGCGCGACTACGGCGTGACCTTCATCGCCTGCGGCAACACGATGAAGACGCTGGGCTGGACCGCGCAGGACATCGTCGAGGTCGCCAAGGTCGAGGAGGTCGGCGCGGCGACGCTGATGGAGCTGCAGGAGCAGGGCTACGCCTACATCGCGTGGTGAGGCCGCCGCGGTGGCACGCCCCTTGCGTGCAGCGCGGTCGACACTGGAGCGCGGTGTCTGTCTATCTCCTCAGCAGGGCGATGCCCTTTGACGCGCCTCCCCTCGCGGGAGGCGTTCTTTTTTCGCCCCTCGACGGTGCGCGGCGCACCGGCTGCGGGCAGCCCGGCGTTCAGCCGTGCTGCTCCTTGGCGTGGTTGATCGAGTACTTCGGAATCTCGATCGTCACGTCGCGGTTGGACAGGATCGCCTGGCAGCTCAGCCGCGAGGTCGGCTCGAGGCCCCAGGCCCGGTCGAGCAGGTCCTCTTCGGCCTCGTCCATCTCGCCGAGCGACTCGTAGCCCTCGCGCACGACGACGTGGCACGTCGTGCAGGCGCAGCTCATCTCGCACGCGTGCTCGATCGCGATGCCGTTGTCGAGCAGCGCCTCGCAGATCGAGGTGCCGGCGGGCGCCTCGATGACGTCACCTTCGGGGCAGTACTCGGCGTGCGGCAGGACGGTGATGGTGGGCATCGGGGGTCAGACTTCCTCGACCTTGCGGCCGGCGAGCGCGGCACGGATGCCGCGGTTCATGCGCATCGCAGCGAAGGGCTCGGTGCCTTCGGCGAGCGCCTTGACGGCGTCGTCGATCGCGTGGGCGTCGCTGCCGGCGGCGGCGGCGACGGTGCGCTCGACGAGCGCCTCGATCGCGGCGCGCTCGGCGTCGCCGAGCAGGTCGCCGTCGGCGGCGAGCGCCGAGCGCGTGGCGAGCACCATGCGCTCGGCCTCGACGCGCGCCTCACGCAGCGCGCGCGCGGCCATGTCTTCCTCGGCGCGGGCGAAGCCCTCCTGCAGCATGCGCGCGATCTCGTCGTCGCCGAGTCCGTAGCTCGGCTTGACGGCGACCTTGGCCTCGACGCCCGAGGTCAGTTCGCGCGCCGAGACCTGCAGCAGGCCGTCGGCGTCGACCTCGAACGTGACGCGGATGCGCGCCACGCCGGCGGCCATCGGCGGGATGCCGCGCAGCTCGAAGCGCGCGAGCGAGCGGCAGTCGGCGACCAGTTCGCGCTCGCCCTGCACGACGTGGATCGCCATCGCCGTCTGGCCGTCCTTGAACGTCGTGAAGTCCTGCGCCTTGGCGATCGGGATCGTGCTGTTGCGCTCGATGATGCGCTCGACGAGCCCGCCCATCGTCTCGATGCCCAGCGACAGCGGGATCACGTCGAGCAGCAGCAGCTCGCCGTCGGGCGCGTTGCCGGCGAGCTGGTTGGCCTGGATCGCCGCGCCGATCGCGACGACCTCGTCGGGGTTGACGTCGACCAGCGGCTCGCGCCCGAACAGCTCGCCCACCGCGACGCGCACCTGCGGCATGCGCGTCGAGCCGCCGACGAGCACGACGCCGTGCACCTCGTCGCGGCCGACCTTCGCGTCGCGCAGCACGCGCCGCACCGCGGCGAGCGTGCGCTCGAGCAGCGGGCGCGTCAGCGACTCGAACTGCGCGCGCGTGACCTCGACCTCGAGCGGCCCGTCGGACAGGCTCGCGCGCAGCGGCGCCGTCGCCGCACCGGTCAGCGCCTCCTTCGCGGCGCGTGCGGCGACCAGCACGGCGCGCTTGTCCTGCGCGTTCGTCGCGCTGCGGCCGGCCTGCGCGAGCGCCCACTGCGCCAGCGCCGCGTCGAAGTCGTCGCCGCCGAGCGCGGCGTCGCCACCGGTGGCCACGACCTCGAACACGCCCTTGGTCAGCCGCAGCAGCGAGATGTCGAACGTGCCGCCGCCGAGGTCGTAGACGGCGTACAGCCCCTCGGCGCCGCGGTCGAGCCCGTAGGCCACCGCGGCGGCGGTCGGCTCGTTGATCAGCCGCAGCACGTTCAGCCCGGCGAGCTTCGCGGCGTCCTTCGTCGCCTGGCGCTGCGCGTCGTCGAAGTACGCGGGCACCGTGATCACGGCGCCGAACAGCTCGGCGTCGAACGTGTCCTCGGCGCGCTGGCGCAGCGCGGCGAGGATCTCGGCCGAGACCTCGACCGGCGTCTTGACGCCGTCGCGCGTCTCGATCGCGACCATCCCGGGGCGGTCGACGAAGCGGTACGGCAGCCGCTCGGGGTGGGCGATGTCGGCCAGCCGCCGGCCCATGAAGCGCTTGACCGAGACGATCGTGTTGTGCGGGTCGTCGGCCTGCGCGGCGAGCGCGTCGTGGCCGATCTGGCGCCGGCCGCCTTCGAGGTAGCGCACCGCCGACGGCAGGATCACGCGGCCCTGCGCGTCGGGCAGGCACTCGGCCACGCCGTGGCGCACCGCGGCCACCAGCGAGTGCGTGGTGCCGAGGTCGATGCCCACCGCCACGCGCCGCTGGTGCGGGTCGGGGGCCTGGCCGGGTTCGGAGATCTGCAGCAGCGCCATGGCCGTCATTGTCCCAGCGCGTCGAGCCGGCGGGCGACGTCGTCGCGAAAGCGCGCGACGAACATGAGGGCTCTGACGGTGCCTGCAGCGGCAGCGAAGTCGCCCTCGTCGTCGATCTGGCGTGCGAGGTCGTCGAGCATGCGGCGCTGCGCCGCCGCGACCTCGGCGTCGATCGCCTCGATGGCGGCGGCATCGCCGGCTTCGGCCAGCGCCTCGCGCCACTGCATCTGCTGCAGCAGGAACGCCGGCGGCATCGCGGTGTTGTCGTGCAGCCCGACCGGCACGCCGGCCAGCTCGCACAGGTACGCCGCGCGCTGCAGCGGATCGCGCAGCCGGCGGTACGCCTCGTTGACGCGCACCGACCACTGCATCGCCACACGCTGCGCTGCGGCACCCTGCGCGGCGAAGCGGTCGGGGTGCACCTGTGCCTGCAGCATGCGCCGGTGCGCGTCGAGCTCGGCCACGTCGAGCGCGAAGCGGCGCGGCAGCGCGAACAGCGTGAAGTCGTCGTCGGCGAGGTTCACGCCGCCCCCTTCGCGGGCAGAGCCTTGCACATGAACACGCTCAGACCGTTGTCGGGATAGCCGGCGAACGCGCCGCAGCGCGTGTAGCCGGCGCGCTCGTACAGGCGCAGCGCCTCGTGCTGGTCGCGCCCGGTCTCAAGCAGCGCCAGCGCGATGCCGTCGGCGGCGAGCACCTGCTCGAGCGCGGCGAGCAGCCGCGCGCCGATGCGCTGGCCGCGGTGCGCCGGATCGACCATCATGCGCTTGACCTCGCCGTACGGCATGCCGCCGGTCGCGGCCTCGCCCGGCATGCGGCGCACCGCGGCGCAGCCGACGACGTCGCCGCCGCGCCGCGCGACGAGGAACGTCACCTCGGGCGCCATCAGCGCCGGCACGTCGAGGATGTGGTTGTCCTCGGGCGCATACAGGCTCGCGAGGTAGGCATCGAGACGGTCGAGCAGCGCGACGACGGCGCGCTGGTCGGGACGTTCGGCGGCGATGGCGAGGTCGTCGGGCATCGTGAAAAGAAAGGTAATTCCTAAGCAAACCGGACCAAATCTGAGAGGATTTGGTCATGGAGCGATGTCCCGGATGTGCAGGTTGTCGGCACTAT
>NZ_JALBGB010000022.1:0-70625 GCF_022631395.1 Calidifontimicrobium sp. SYSU G02091 | reverse complement strand
ACCGTCACCGGCGCCGCGGGCGGCGGCTCGGGCGTCGCGGTGATCGTCGGCGCCGGGGCCGGCACCGTGACTTCGGGCGGCGGCACGAACGATGGCGGCGCCGGCGGTGGGGGTGGCGCCACCGCGGCGCGCGGCGGCGGCGGCGGGCGCTGCGGCGCCGGTGGTGGCGGGGGCGGCGGAGGCGGTGGTGGGGGCGGACGCACGTCGTCGACGATGCGCGTCTCGATCGGGCGCACGACGACCTCGACCACCTGGCGCGCCAGACCGCTGACCAGCGCCCAGCCCAGCAGCACGTGCAGCAGCACGACGACGGCCCCCCCGACGAGGTGGCGCATCGGCAGTCGCGGCGGCTCGCTGTAGTTCACGCCGACATTGTCGGTGCCGCGCCGGCGCGTCGCCGGCCGCGGGCTACAGTGCGCACGCAAGCCGCCGCCCGACGATGTGCGCCAACTACCAGCCCGTCACCGCGCAGGACCGCCTGCTCGCGCACTTCGGCGCGCAGCGCCCGCGCGACGAGGTGCCGCCCGAGGTCTATCCGGGCGGCTTCGCGCCGTTCGTCGTGCGCGCGCGCGACCGCGCCGAACTGGCCCGCGACGCGCGGCTCGGCCTGTTCGGTCTGGTGCCGCACTGGGCGCGGGACCTCGCGTTCGGCCGGCGCACCTACAACGCGCGCAGCGAGACGGTGCACGAGAAGCCGAGCTTTCGCGACGCGTGGCGCCAGGGCCGGCGCTGCATCGTGCCGGCAGAAGCCGTCTACGAGCCGAACTGGGAAAGCGGCAAGGCGGTGCGCTGGCGCATCGCGCGGCGCGACGGGCTGCCGATGGGCATCGCCGGGCTGTGGGGCTGGTGGCGCGCGCCCGACGGCCGCGAGTGGCTGAGCTTCACGATGCTCACCGTCAACGCCGACGGCCACGCCGTGTTCGGCCGCATGCACCGCCCGGGCGAGGAGAAGCGCATGGTCGCGATCCTCGACGAGGCCGACCACGACCGCTGGCTCGACGGCGACGTGGACAGCGCGCGCGCGCTGCTCGTGCCGTACCCGGCCGAGCGGCTGGTCGCCGAGCCGGCGCCGCGCCCGCCCGCGCCGCCACGGCGCTGATCACCAGCGCGGGCGGGTCAGCTCGTCGAGGATCTCGAGGTAGATGCGGTAGCGCGACGCGGCGATCTCGCCGCGCTCGACCGCCGCGCGCACCCCGCAGCCCGGCTCCTCGCGGTGCGTGCAGTTGTAGAAGCGGCACGCGTGTACGTGCGCGCGCAGGTCGGACATCAGCGCCGGCAGGCGCTGCGCGTCGATGTGGCGCAGGCCGAATTCCTGGAATCCCGGCGAGTCGATCAGCGCCGCGCGCTTCGCCTCGTCGAGCCAGTACCAGGTGGTGGCGGTCGTCGTGTGGCGACCCGAGTGCAGCGCGCGCGAGATCTCGCCCACCTGCGCCTGCGCGCTCGGCACGAGCAGGTTGACCAGCGTGCTCTTGCCGCTGCCGCTGGGGCCCAGCAACAGCGTCGCGCCGTCGGCCAGCAGCGGCGCCAGCCGCGCGCGCGCCTCGTCGGGGCGCGCCTTCAGCGCGACCTCGAGCACCGGCACGCCCATGCGCGCGTAAGGCGCGAGCCGCTCGCGCGCCGCGTCGGCGGCCGGCAGGTCGGTCTTGTTGAGCAGCACGGTGGCCGGCACGTCGGCGTCCTCGGCGGCGACGAGCGCGCGCGCGAGCTGCGACTCGCTGAACATCGGCTCGCCGGCCACCAGCACGAGCAGGCGGTCGATGTTGGCAGCGAACGACTTGGTGCGCCACTCGTCCTGGCGGAACAGCAGGTTGCGCCGCGGCTCGATCGCCTCGACGACGCCTTCGTCGCCGCTGGCCTGCCAGCGCACGAGGTCGCCGACGACGCACTCGCTCTTCTTGCCGCGCGGGTGGCCGATCAGGCGCCGGCCCTCGGGCGTCTCGAGCACGACGTGGCGCCCGTGCCCGGCGACGACGCGGGCGATGTCGAGTTCGGCCGGCGCGCCCAAGCCTTCGCGTCAGTCGGTGAGCAGCGCGTCGACGCGCGCCGCGCAGATGAAGTCGTTGATCGAGATGCCGCCCACCGAGTGCGTGTTGAAGCGCACCGTGCAGCGGTCGTAGCTCACCCGCAGGTCGGGGTGGTGGTCCTCGCGGTGCGCGATCCACGCCAGCGCGTTCACGAAGGCCATCGTGCGGTGGTAGTCGTCGAAGCGGAACGTCTTCTCGATCGCGCCGTCGACGAGCGCCCAGCCGGGCACGCGCGCCAGGTGCGCGCTGATCTGCACGTCGGTCATCGGCGGCTGGCCTTCGAGCGGCTCGCAGTGCTGGGTCTTCAGGACGTTCATGTCGGCTGCGGCAGGGGCGTGGAGGGGGTGTGCGCGGCCAGCGCCGCCAGGCGCTCGGACGCGGGCGGGTGCGAGTAGTAGAAGCGCACGTACAGCGGGTCGGGCGTCAGCGTCGACGCGTTGTCGGCGTGCAGCTTCAGCAGCGCGCTGGTCAGCTCGCGCCCGTCGGCGTGCGCGCAGGCGAACGCGTCGGCCTCGAACTCGTGGCGTCGCGACAGCGCCGCGGCCAGCGGCGCGAGCAGGAACGCGAACGGCGGCAGCGCGAGCGAGAACAGCAGCAGCGCGAGCGCGTCGTTGGGCGCGCCCAGGTTCGGCTCGACGCCGAGCCCCAGATAGAACCACGGCTGCGCCGCGAGCGCGCCGAGCAGCGCGAGCGCAGCCAGGCTCACGGCGAACATCAGCGCCATGCGCTGCAGCACGTGGCGGCGCTTGTAGTGGCCCAGCTCGTGCGCGAGCACGGCCTCGACCTCGCCCGGCGTCAGCTTGGCCAGCAGCGTGTCGAAGAAGACGACGCGCTTGGCCGCGCCCAGGCCGGTGAAGTACGCGTTGCCGTGTGCCGAGCGGCGGCTGCCGTCCATCACGAACAGGCCCTTCGCGGCGAAGCCGCAGCGCTGCATCAGCGCGCGCACGCGCGCGGCGAGCGCCTCGTCGGTGAGGGGCTCGAAGCGGTTGAACAGCGGCGCGATGACGGTCGGGTACAGCACCAGGATCAGCAGCTGGAAGCCGACCCACACGCCCCAGGCCCACAGCCACCACCAGCCGCCCGAGGCGGCCATGATCCACAGCACGAGCGCGGCCAGCGGCAGGCCGATCGCCGCCGCCACGAGCAGGCCCTTGACGGTGTCGGCCACGTACAGCCGCCACGTCATGCGGTTGAAGCCGTAGCGCTGCTCGAGGCCGAAGATGCGCCACAGTTCGAACGGCAGGTCGAGCACGCCGGCGATCAGTGCGAACGCCGCGAGCAGCGCGAGCTGGTAGGCCAGGTCGCCGAAGCGCGGCTGCACGGCGTCGCGCACCGCGACGTTGAGCGCGTCGAGCCCGCCGAGCAGTGTCCAGCCGAGCACGACGGCGGTCGCGAACGCGGTGGCCAGCACGCCGAAGCGCGCGCGCGCGACGGTGTAGTCGGCGGCCTTGCGGTGCGCCTCGAGTGTCACGGCGCCGGCGAACGGCGCCGGCACGGCGTCGCGGTGGCGCGCGACGTGGCGGATCTGCCGCGTCGCCAGCCACAGGCGCAGCGAGAACGACAGCGCCACCGCGGCGGCGAAGACGAGCGAGAAGACCGTCGGCAGCGAAGAGGCGGATTCGGACATGCCGTCAGTGTAGGGCTGCGACAATGCCCGTGCGGCGGCCCCGCTGCGCGGGCCGCACCGACGACGATGCCTTGCGAAGGACTTGCATGACCGACAGCCCGCCGCTGCCGCACTCCGAACAGAACCTGATCTGGATCGACCTCGAGATGACGGGGCTCGACACCGAGCGCGACCGCATCATCGAGATCGCCGTCGTCGTCACCGACGCGCAGGTCACGCAGCGCGTCGAGGGCCCGGTGCTCGCGATCCACCAGAGCGACGCCGTGCTCGACGCGATGGACGCGTGGAACAAGGGCACGCACGGCAAGTCGGGCCTGATCGACCGCGTCAGGGCCTCGACCGTCGACGAGGCCGCTGCCGAGGCGCAGGTGCTGGCGTGGCTCGCGCAGTACGTGCCGGCGGGCAAGAGCCCGATGTGCGGCAACTCGATCTGCCAGGACCGGCGCTTCCTCGCACGCTCGATGCCCAAGCTCGAGGCGTACTTCCACTACCGCAACCTCGACGTCAGCACGCTCAAGGAGCTCGCGCGCCGCTGGCAGCCGGGGCTGATGGAAGGCTTCAAGAAGCAGCAGTCGCACACCGCGCTGGCCGACATCCACGAGTCGATCGACGAACTGCTGTACTACCGGCAGCACTTCCTGCGCGCCTGAGCGCGCGCCGGCACGGATCTCGGCCGGCGGCTACAATGCGCCTCTCGCCGCCGATCCCGACGGCGTTCGTTCATCCCCTCTGACCTGCGCCGGCGACCCTGCCGGCGCCGCGGCCCTCGCCCGATGCGAGAGCCACCGGTCGGCGGCGATGCCGTCGCTCGAGCCGGTGTGTCTCGCAGGTCGCGTTCCCGCGCGGCCGTGCTGCCTGCCCCCGTTCTTCTCGCGACCTGACCCCGCGGCGCCTCGCGCGCTGCCGGTGCGGCCTGCGCCGTGCCGTGAATGAACTGGAAGGCAAGATGAGTTTCGACGCCCTGGGCCTCGCGCCCGCCCTGGCCCGCGCCGTCGCCGACGCCGGCTACGAAAAACCCACCGACGTGCAGCAGCGCGCGATCCCGCCGGCGCTCGAAGGCCGCGACCTGCGCGTGTCGTCGAGCACCGGCAGCGGCAAGACGGCGAGCTTCGTGCTGCCGGCGCTGCAGCGCGTGCTCGCCGCGCGCGCCGCGGCGCCGAAGGTGCTCCCGCAGGGCTCGCGAGGCGCCTCCGCAGCCCGTCCGGCGGGCCCGCGCATCCTCGTGCTCGCGCCGACGCGCGAGCTCGCGCAGCAGGTCGCCAAGGCCGTCGCGACCTACGGCCGCCACGTGCCGGGGCTGCGCGTGGCCACCGTGCTCGGCGGCGTGCCGTACGGCGCGCAGCTCAGGGCGCTGCGCGGGCCGCTGGACGTGCTGATCGCCACGCCGGGGCGACTGATCGACCACGTGCAAAGCGGCAAGTGCGCACTCGACGCCGTCGAGATGCTCGTGCTCGACGAGGCCGACCGCATGCTCGACATGGGCTTCATCGACGACATCCGCTTCATCGCCGGCTGCACACCCAAGGCGCGCCAGACCGTGATGTACAGCGCCACGTTCGCCGGCCACGTCGGGCGCCTGGCGGGCGAGCTGCTGCGCGAGCCGCTGGCCATCGAGGTCGCGTCGCACACCGACACGCATGCGCACATCGAGCAGCGCCTGCACTGGGCCGACCACGGCGCGCACAAGGATGCGCTGCTCGACCACCTGCTCGCCGGCCGCGAGGTCGAGCAGGCGGTGGTGTTCACGAGCACGCAGCGCGACGCCGACCAGCTCGCCGACCGCCTGGCCGCCATCGGCCACCGCGTCGCGTCGCTGCACGGCGGCATGCCGCAGGGGCGGCGCAACCGCGTGCTCGACGGGCTGCGCCGCGGCCACCTGCGCGTGCTCGTGGCCACCGACGTCGCCGCGCGCGGCATCGACGTGCCGACGATCAGCCACGTCATCAACTACGGCCTGCCGATGAAGGCCGAGGACTACGTGCACCGCATCGGCCGCACCGGCCGCGCCGGCCGCGCCGGCTTGGCCGTGACGCTGGCCGAGGCGCGCGACGCCGGCATGATCCAACGCATCCAGCGCTTCACGACGCAGCCCATCCCGGTGGCGACGCTGCCGGGGCTGGAGCCCCAGCGCGCGATGCCGTCGCTGCGGCCGGCACACCCGTCGAGGGGCCACCGGCCGGGCGCGGCGCATCGCCCGACGCTCGCGCAACCCCGCCGCGAGTGGGCCCGTGCCGATGCGCCGGCGCATCGCGCTGATCGTGGCGGGGATCGCGGGGATCGCGGCGACGCGCGCTTCGACGACCGCCGTGCGCCGCGCGCCGACGGCGCGCATCCGCCGGCCGGCTGGCGCGACGGTGCGCCGCAGGGAGAGCGCCGCCGCGATGGCGGTACTGCCCACGCGGCGCCGCGCCACGCCGGCATGGCGCGGGGCGCGCACGAGCGTTCCGGCGCGCCGCGCGGCGACTTGCGCCCGCGCGCGGGCCGGCCGGCGCCGCCACGCCGCGGTTGAACGGCGGCGGTCGAGCGCCGCTGTTGAACGCCGCGGTCGGGCGCCGCGGCGGGCCCGCTTCCGGTTCGCGGGACGGGCCGGCGTCGCGTCAGACCGCCAGCAGCTCGACCTCGAACATCAGCGTCGCGTTCGGCGGGATCACGCCGCCGGCGCCGCGCGCGCCGTAGCCGAGCTGCGGCGGGATCACGAGCACGCGCGTGCCGCCGACCTGCATGCCCTGCACGCCTTCGTCCCAGCCGCCGATCACGTGGCCGGCGCCGAGCGGGAAGCTGAACGGCTGGCCGCGGTCCTTGCTGCTGTCGAACTTGCGCCCCTTGGCGCCGTTCTCGACGAGCCAGCCGGTGTAGTGCACCGTGACGTGGCGGCCGGCGGTCGCGGTGGCGCCGCTGCCGGCGACGGTGTCTTCGTACTGCAGGCCGGAGGGGGTCGTGATCATCGTGCGGCTTTCGTCGTGCTCGGGTCGCGGATGATGCCAGCTGCCCAGGGCGCGTGCCTGCGAGGCAACGCGCGCCCCTTGCCGCGCGGCCGCCGCGGATCGGGCTTCGCCGGTCCGCTGGCGGCGCCCCCTCGAGGGGGAGGCGCCGAAGGCGCTGCGGGGGTGGGGGCTACGCCAGCGGTTGACGCACGAGGTTCATGATCTGCCCGGCGTCGAGCGTGCGCGCGCGCTGCTCGATCTGCGGCAGGTACTGCTGCTGCAGCTGCTGCGCCGGGCCGAGCAGGCCGGCGAACGTGTCCTTGAGCACGGCGGTGCTCATCTGCCGCCCGCCGCCGTAGTAGCGCTTGGCGAGCTGGCCGAGCGCGTAGGTCGTCGCGAAACTGAACGCGACGCCGGTGGCCGCGCGCCCGACGCCGCGGCCGACGCCGCCGGCGACCTTGCCGAGCAGCCCGCCGATCAGCTTGCGGCCGAACTGCTCGAGGTACTGCGACGTGAGCCCGACGCCGGCGGTGGCGAGGAATTCCTTGATGTGCCCCTGGTCGAGCGTGACGCCGTAGCGCTGGCCGATGCCGTAGACCAGCTTCATCTGCAGCGGGATGATGGCCATCGTCGCCCAGTTCTGCGGCAGCAGCTCGAGCGCGCCGCACAGGATCGCGTGGTTGAGGATCGACTGGTCGAGCGCGGCCGACTCGGCGTCGCTCAGCAGCACGGTGGCCGGCGCCGGGCGCGCGGGTGCCGACGCTGCGGCGGCGGCCGTCGCGGCCGTGGCGCCGCGGGTGGTGCCGATCGCGGCCACCGTGCCGCCTTCCGGGTGGTCGATCGCCTCGGCGAGCGCGTCGGCCTGCGCCTCGACGGCCGCGGTGCCGCCGTCGGCCAGCCCGAGCGTGCGCTTCAGTTCGGCGAGGAACGCCGCCTCGGCGGCGCTCTTGCTGCCGTCGGCGTCGACGACGCACACGGCGACTTCGTAGGCGAGCTGGCGGTGCTCGGGCGCGCGCAGCTCGCCGGCGGCCTGCGCCAGCGTCAGCCGCTTGAGCAGCACGTCGTGCACCAGCGTGCCGACGTGCAGGCCGGCCGCGCTCGCGCCGAGCGAGTCGGCCAGGCGGCGGATCTCTTCGCGCTCGGCGTCGGCCTTGGCGCCGTCGGCGAACGCAGCCAGCAGCGCGATGCCCAGCAGCGCGCGTTGTTCACGGGGGTCCATCGGGGAAGTTCCTTTCGGTCGTCGGGGCGCCGCACGGCGGCACGGCAAAGCCTGGTTCAGACCGCGGCGCGCACCCAGCGTTCCGTCCACGCCGCCACCGCGGCGGCGAGCCAGTCGGCCACCGTCGTCGCCGACGGCGCCGGATCGCCGAGGCCGAGCACCGAGGCCGCCGCGCGCAGCGCGTCCAGCGGCCGCGTCACGTCGAGTGGCTGCGCGCCGGTCTGCTTGCTGAGCTTGTCGCCGTGCGCGTCGCGCACCAGCGGCGCGTGCAGGTAGCGCGGCGTCGGCAGGCCGAACAGCCGCTGCAGGTGGATCTGGCGCGGCGTGTTGTCGGCCAGGTCCTCGCCGCGCACGACGTCGGTGATGCCCTGCGCGGCGTCGTCGACGACGACGGCGAGCTGGTAGGCCCACGGGCCGTCGGCGCGCTTGAGCACGAAGTCGCCGACCTCGTGCGTGACGTCCTGCACCTGGTCGCCGAGCCGCCGGTCGCGCCAGCGGATCACGACGGGCGCATCGTCGCGGCCGACGATCACGCGCCAGGCGCGCGCCGGCTTGCCCTTCAGGCCGCCGCGCTCCGGGCGGCAGGTGCCGGGGTAGACGCGCTCGCCGTGGCGCGGCGGCTTGCGGCCGGCGGCGGCGAGTGCGTCGTCGATCTCGCGGCGGCTGCAGCCGCAGGGGTAGGCCAGCCCGGCATCGGCGAGGCGCTGCAGCGCGGCGGCGTAGGCGTCGCCGTGGTTCGACTGCCACGTGGGCGGGGCGTCGGCGGCGAGGCCGAGCGCGTCGAGCTGGCGCAGGATCTCGCGGTCGGCGCCGGGCACACAGCGCGGCGTGTCGGTGTCTTCGAGTCGCACGAGCCAGCGGCCGCGGTGCGCGCGCGCGTCGAGCCAGCTCGCCAGTGCGGCCACCAGCGAGCCGGCGTGCAGCGCGCCGGTGGGCGAGGGCGCGAAGCGGCCGACGTAGGACACGCGCGCGGCGGTGTTCAATCGACCGGCTGCGGCAGCCCGCCGTGGCGTTCGAGCAGCGCCTTGCGCGTCGCGGGGCTGTCGAGCTGCTGCAGCCACCACTGCAGCGCCAGGCCGAGCGGCGCGCGCGCGCGCTGGGCGCTGCTGCCGGTGCGCCATGCATACGCGAATGCGCCCTTCGCCCTCGGGCGCTGCACCGGCTTCACGACGAGGTGACCGGCGCGGATGTGCTGGCGCGCCAGCGGTTCGGGCACGAAGCCGCAGCCCAGGCCGCGCAGCTGCGCCTCGATCTTGGCCTGCACGGTGGCCACCGTGAACACCTCCTGACCGGGCAGCAGGTTGACCGTCAGCGCCGACAGGCGCTGCGCGCTGTCGGCCACCGCGACCGCGCGGTGGTGCACGAGCTCGGCGTCGGGGATCGGCCCCTCGTATGCCGCCAGCGGGTGGTGCGGTGCGACGGCGAAGACGAAGTCGATCTCGCCCAGCGGCCGGATCTCGATGCCCGGCGACGGCGGCGTCTCGGCCTTGACACCGATCGCCAGATCGGCCTGGCCCGAGGTCAGCGCCTCCCAGGTGCCGTTGAGCACCTCGGTGCGCAGCCGCAGCCGCGTGCCGGGGCCTTCGGGGGTCGCATCGGGCGTCTGGCCGCGCGGGGGCTTCGGGCGCAGCGCGAAGAAGGCCTCGGCGAGTTCGAACAGCGTCAGCCGCGAGATCACGCCGTCGGCGGCCACCGTCAGCTGCGTCTCCCAGCCGGTGGCCACGCGGCGCACGCGGTTGGCCACCGCGTCGAGCTGCGCGAGCAGCCGCCGCCCCTCGGCGACGAGTTCCTCGCCGGCCGCGGTCAGCCGCGCCTGCCCCGAGCGGCGGTCGAACAGCAGCACGTCGAGCGCGTCTTCGAGCTGGCGCACGCTGTACGTCAGCGCCGAAGGCACCTTGCCGAGCTCGCGCGCCGCCGCGGCGAAGCTGCCGGTGCGCGCGATCGCGTCGACCATTGCGAGGGCGTCGGGCGTCAGCGCGCTGCGGCTCGTCGGCATGACTTCATCATATTTGAACGCCTGCTTCAACGCGCTACCGCCGCACGACGGTGCGCCGGGCCCAACATGGCGACCATCGCAAGGAGGGAGGCCCTGCCGATGATCACGATCCGCAAGTCCGAGTCCCGCGGCTACGCCGACCACGGCTGGCTGCGCTCGTACCACAGCTTCTCGTTCGCCGACTACCACGACCCGGCGTTCATGGGCTTCGGCAACCTGCGCGTGATCAACGAAGACCGCATCGCGCCGGGCACCGGCTTCGGCACGCACGGCCACCGCGACATGGAGATCGTCAGTTACGTGCTCGACGGCGCGCTCGCGCACAAGGACAGCATGGGCCACGGCGCCGCGATCACGCCCGGCGAGGTGCAGCGCATGAGCGCCGGCACCGGCGTGCTGCACAGCGAGTTCAACCACGCGACCGACCGCGAGACGCACTTCCTGCAGATCTGGATCCTGCCCAGCGACCGCGGCATTGCGCCCGGCTACGAGCAGAAGCGCTTCTGCGACGCCGACAAGCGCGGCCGGCTCAGGCTCGTCGCGTCGCCCGACGGCCGCGACGGCGCGTTGACGATCCACGCCGACGCGGCGATCCACGCCGGCCTGTTCGATGGCGACGAGGCGGCGACGCTGCCGGTGGCGCCCGGCCGTCTGGCCTACGTGCACGTCGCGCGCGGCGAGGTCGAGGTCAACGGCCGGGCGCTTGCAGCCGGCGATGCCGCGATGCTGCGCGACGAGGCGCGCGTCGAGATCGCGCGCGGCCGCGGCGCCGAGGTGCTCGTGTTCGACCTCGCACGCTGAAATCACCGGTTTCGCCCACGGCAGCGCCTGGCGCGCGGCCACGGCCCGCTCTTTGCCCTTTCCGTTCGTCCCACTTCCAGGAGTCCCACGATGAATCTCCAGACCTCCGCGGCCGTGATCGGTCGCCTGCTGCTCGGCGGCCTGTTCCTGCTCGCCGGCCTCGACAAGTTCGGCGGCCTCGAGGGCCTGGCCGGCTACATCGCCAGCCGCGGGCTGCCGCTGCCCGGTGTGCTCGCACCGGCGGTCGCGGTGTTTGAAGTGATCGCCGGGCTGGCGCTGATCGCCGGCTGGCAGGCGCGCTGGAGCGCGCTCGCGCTGGCGGCGTTCACGCTGCTGGCCACCGTGCTGTTCCACAACTACTGGGCGATGCCCGCCGAGCAGCAGATGGTGCAGCAGCTGATGTTCATGAAGAACCTGGCGATCGTCGGCGGTCTGCTGATGGTCGCGGCGCTGGGCGCGGGTCCGGCCAGCGTCGACGCGCGCCGCGCGCCGCAGCGCCTGGCCGCGGCCTGAACGGTCGCCGTCTTTCCCTCCACGTTCACGCAGTCAAGGAGTCGAGTCCATGAGCAAGATCGTCATCGTCTACCACAGCGGCTACGGCCACACGAAGAAGGTCGCCGAGGCGGTGGCCGAGGCCAGCGCAGGCGCGCTGCTGGCCATCGACGCCGAGGGCAACCTGCCCGAAGGCGGCTGGGAGCAGCTGGCCGAGGCCGACACCATCGTGTTCGGCTCGCCGACCTACATGGGCGGGCCGAGCTGGCAGTTCAAGAAGTTCGCCGACGCGTCGAGCAAGCTGTGGATCGGACAGCAGTGGAAGAACAAGATCGCCGCCGGCTTCACGAACTCGGCGACGATGAACGGCGACAAGCTGTCGACGCTGCACTACATGTTCACGCTGAGCCAGCAGCACGGCATGCTGTGGGTCGGCACCGGGCTGATGCCGAGCAACAGCAAGGCCGCCACGCGCAACGACGTCAACTACGTCGGCTCGTCGTCGGGGCTGATGACGACGACGCCGTCGGACGCATCGACCGACGAGATGGTCGCCGGCGACCTGGCCACCGCGCGCGCCTTCGGCCAGCGCGTAGCCGAAGTCACGGCGCGCGTCGCGCCGGCACTGCGCTGAGTCGCCTTCGTCGGCCGCTGGCGAGGCGGCCGACATGGCGTATCGTCGGCTCCCGTACTCGTGTCTCAGGAGCCGACGATGCCAACCTCTTCGCCTGGCGCTACGCCGCTCGTTCGCGAGGCGCTCACGGGGCTCGTTCAGCACCCGTTGCGCGCTTTCCTGCTGGGCAGTGCCGCGGCTGGCGTCGTCAGTGCGTTGGTCTACTGGGCCTATGCCGCTTGGGCGCTGGGCCGCCTCGCGCCGCCGCCCGACGAGGCGGTGGCCGCCTCGGTCGCCTTGGTGCTCGGCACCGCGGTTTCGTTCGCCGGTGCGCTGGTGGCCATCGTCATCGCCAGCGTCGCGCTGCGGCTGCAGCAGGCACAGGACCGGCGCGAAGACCTTCAGGCGAGCATCGAACTGCTGCGCCTGCTGTCGGAGGAGACCTCGCGCTTTCTGACACCGTATGCGCGTGCGCTGCAGTCGGCGCGCAAGGTGCTGGCCGTCGTCGAGATCCACCGCGATTCTTTCTGGGCGCCTCTGGACCGCCAGCGTCTGCTCGACCCCGCCTACGCCGCCGACCCCGCGGTGAAGGCGCAGATCGACTTCGTCGTGCCCCATTTGGCGTCGATCGCTGCAGCGCTGCGGGCGATGAGCGAGCAGCTGTCGCTGCTGCACACCGACTCGCACGCCAATCCCTTTGCCAGCGCGGTGTTCCAGCGCACGCTGGGGCATCGCACGTGGTGCACCGATCCTGGAGGCGCGCCATCGGGCGAGGTGGGTCTCGACGCGCTGCCGACCGTGTGTGGCTGGCTGGAGCTCAAGGCCCGGCAGCTCGACGGTCTGGCCGCCGCCCCGACCGGCGACCTGCTCGCCGCTCTCGTCTCGGCGCGCATGCTGGCCAACTCGGCACGCACCCAGCATGGCGAGCCGTTCGACGATGCGGCGGTGCGTGGCGTGCTGCTGCTCGGTTTCCTCGCCGATGCCGTAGCGGTGCAGGACTTTGACTTGCGCACGGGCAGCGAGCTGCGCTCGCCGCTGGCCGAGCTGCTGCACGCTCTCGCATCGGCTTACGACACGCAGCGCGTGCGGCAAGCGCTGTGTGCCGTGCTCGCCGACCATCCGCTGCTGGCGGCCAGTGCCGAGCGTTTCGTCGCTCTCGTCCCGAGCCCGGTCGATGCGCAGATGCAGGCCTGCCTGACGCGCTACGGTGCGCTGCGGCCGCGCGTGCGCCTGACCGCCAGCGGCTTCGCGTGAGCGCGCGGTCACCGTTGCGGCACGGGGTCGGTGGATGCATCGCCGCGGCCAGGGTGCGGCCCGGCACGTCGCCTCACGACGGCGCAGGGGCCGCCAGGAAACTGCGCACGACCTCGACGGTGCGCCGCGGGTCTTCTTCATGCGGCACGTGCCCGAGGTCGTCGAACACGACGAGGGTGCTGCCGGGAATCTGCTGCTCGAACCGGCGCCCCACCGACGGCGGGATCAGGCGGTCACGCCCGCCCCACAGGATCAGCGTCGGTGCGCGGATCGTCGCGATCCGCTCGGCGCCTTCGCCCGGCTGCCACTGCGCCAGCCGCTGCGCGAGCGCGCGGCGGTTGCCTTCGCGCACCGTCAGCTCGAAGTAGCGGTCGACGAGCTCGGGCGTCACGCGCTGCGGGTCGCCGTAGACGCTGGCGACGCTGGCGGCGACCATCGCGCGCGGCAGCACGTGCTCCATCACGCGGTTGAGCAGCGGCGTGCGCGCGACGATCCAGCCCACCGGGAGGGTCTGCCGCTCGAATGCCGGGCCGGCCGCGTCGACGAGGATCAGCCGCTCGACGCGCTCGGGCGCCATCAGCGCGACGCGCCACGCGACCTCGCCGCCGAGCGAGTTGCCGCCGATCGCGAAGCGCGCGACGCCCAGGCGGTCGAGCAGCGCGAGCGTGAAGCGCGCGTAGGTCTCGCCGCGGTAGTCGGCGCTCGCACTCGGCCCCGTCAGGCCGAAGCCGGGCAGGTCGAACGTGATCACGCGGCGCTGGCCGCGCAGCGCGGCGACCCAGCCTTCCCACGTGTGCAGGCTCGACGAGGTGCCGTGCACGAGCACCAGCGGCAGCGGGTCGCTGCGCGGCCCCTCGTCGCGCAGGTGCACGAGCTGGCCGTCGAGGTCGACGAAGTCCGACGGCGGCGGCGCCCAGCGCGCGACCAGCGTCTCGACCGGCCGCTCGGGCGCGCGCGACAGCATCACCGCGAGCGCGGTGAGCACGAGCAGCGCCCCGACGAGCTTGACGGCGAGCGTCTTCACCGCGTGAAGTATCCCCGCGCCCGGCGCGCTCGCCGTCGCGCGGTTTCGCTACCATCGCGCGCCGTTCGTTCGGCAAGGAGGGTGTGCGATGGCGATGGATGTGGTCGACTACGAGATCCGCGGCGAGGAGATGCAGCTCGTCGAGGTCGAGCTCGACCCCGGCGAGGCGGCGGTCGGTGAGGCCGGCAGCCTGATGTTCATGGACGCCGGCATCGCGATGGACACCGTGTTCGGCGACGGCCGCCAGCAGCAGGGCGGGCTGCTGGGCAAGCTGCTCGGCGCGGGCAAGCGGCTGGTCACCGGCGAGTCGCTGTTCACGACCGTCTACACGAACCAGGCGCGCGTCAAGCAGCGTGTCGCGTTCGCCGCGCCGTACCCGGGCAAGATCATCCCGATGTCGCTGGGCGCGCTCGGCGGCACGCTGATCTGCCAGAAGGACGCGTTCCTGTGCGCGGCGCGCGGCGTCAGCCTGGGCGTGTACTTCCAGCAGCGGCTGTCGGCGGGGTTCTTCGGCGGCGAGGGCTTCATCATGCAGAAGCTCGAGGGCGACGGTCTGGCCTTCGTGCACGCCGGCGGCACCATCGTCGAGCGCGAGCTGCAGCCCGGCGAGACGCTGTTCGTCGACACCGGCTGCGTCGTCGCGTTCACGCCGAACGTGAGCTTCGAGGTGCAATTCGTCGGCAAGATCAAGACGGCGCTGTTCGGCGGCGAGGGCCTGTTCTTCGCGAAGCTCACCGGCCCCGGCCACCTGTGGCTGCAGAGCCTGCCGTTCTCGCGCCTGGCCTCGCGCGTGTTCGCCGCCGCGCCGCAGATGGGCGGGCGGCGCGAGGAGGGCTCGATCCTGCCGGGCTTTGCCGCCGGCGGGCTGCTCGGCGGCGTGCTCGGCGGCGACGACGAGTAGCGGCGCCTCAGGCGAGGCCGAGCCGCTCGAGCGTCAGGCCATGGGCCCGCTGGTGCGGGTCGGCCCACGCATCGAGCACGTCGAGGTGGTGACGGCCCGGCACCTCTTCGCACACCGGCACCGCGCGCTCGCCCCAGCGCCGGCGGATCAGCCGGTTCTGGCGGCGGAACTCCTCGCTCTCGTCGCCACCGACGAGCGCGACGAGTTCGCCCGCGGCGGGCGCCGGAAGCCGCGCCGGGCTGAGGCGTCGCACGTCGGCGGCGCTGAGCTGCAGGTCCGCGGCGATGAACGGCGCATGGCGCAGCGGCTCGAGGTCGAACAGGCCCGAGATCGCGACGGCGCGCGTCACGAGGTCGGCTGGCAGGTCCGGGGCAACGTCGCGCCAGCGGGTGAGCATCAGCATCGCGGCGAGGTGCCCGCCCGCCGAATGGCCAGCGACGACGAGCCGGCGCGGGTCGCCACCGAAGTGCGGCGCCTCGCGCCACACCCACGCCAGCGCCCGCACCATCTGCAGCGTGATGTGCGCGACTGTGACGGCCGGCGCAAGCGCGTAGTTCGGCACGACGACCATCGCGCCGGCGTCGACGTAGGCCGGCGCGACGAACGACTGGTCGGCCTTGTCGAGCGCGCGCCAGTAGCCGCCGTGGATGAACACCAGCACCGGCGCGCCGGCGCGCTTCGGCTCGAACACGTCGAGCGTCTCGCCGGCGCCGTCGCCGTAGCGCTCGTCGAGCGCGCAGCGCAGCGACTGCCGTGCGGCCAGTGAGTCGCGCTGCCAGCGCGCGAAGATCTGCGGGTGCTCGGGGATGCGCGCGCGGTTGTTGTACTGCGCGTCGAGCCAGGCGGGGTCGGGGCGGGACGGGGGCATCGCGGATCTCCCGGGGCGGCGCGAGGCGTCGACGCGCCAAGGGCTGGACGGTACGGCCTGATCCGCGCGATTGTGGGCGAAGCAAGGATCCGCGCCACGCCGTCGCGCCCGCAGCGCGGGGCGGGGTCAGCCGCGCAGGGCCGCCGTGCGCGTCACCGACCGACGCCGCGGGTGTGCCGCACGAAATCGCTGACGGCCGCGATCAGCGCGCCGGGCTGGTCGCGGTGCGGCGAGTGGCCGCAGTCGGGCAGCTCGAGCAGCTCGGCGTGCGGCACGCGCCGCCGGATGCCGCGGATCTGCTCGAGCGTGCCGTACTCGTCGTCGACGCCCTGCACCGCGAGCAGCGGGCAGGTGATCGACGCGATCTCGGCCTTGATCGACCAGTCGCGAAACGGCGGGTGCAGCCAGATGTCGTTCCAGCGCCAGAACGCGCGGTCGGGGTCGTCGTGGTACTTCGCCAGCCGCTCGCGCAGGTCGGTGTCGAGGTACGCCCGGCGCGCCTTTGCGATGCTCGCCACCGACAGGTCCTCGACCATGATGTGCGGCGCGAGCACGATGCAGCCGGTCACGCGCTCGGGATAACGCGCCGCGTACAGCAGTGCGATCGAGCCGCCGTCGCTGTGCCCGAACAGCCACAGCGGCTGCACGTCGGGGTCGATGCGCAGCGCGGTCAGCAGCGCCGGCAGCACCTCGTGCGCCTGGCGGTGCATGAAGTCCAGGCCCCAGGCCTGCTCGGGGCCGAGCAGCTTCGAGCCGCCGTAGCCGGGGCGCGAGTAGACGAGGCCGCGGCAGCCGAGCGCGTCGACGAGGCGCTGCGGGAAGTCCTTCCACATCGCGACCGAACCGAGCCCCTCGTGCAGGAACACGACGAGCGGCGTGCCGGCGCGCTCGCGCGCGAGCCAGCGGTGCTCGACGCTGACGCGCAGGCCGCACCAGTCGATGTCGACGAACTCGAGGCCGCTCACGGTTGGGGGCTCACGGCGCGGCGCGTTCGCGCTCGCGCAGCTTGAAGCGCTGGATCTTGCCGGTGGCGGTCTTCGGCAATTCGTCGATGAACTCGATCTGCCGCGGGTACTTGTACGGCGCGAGCTTGTCCTTGACGAAGGCCTTCAGCTCGTCGGCGGTGGCGGTGCCGCCCGGCTTGAGCACGACGAAGGCCTTGGTCTTCGTCAGCCCTTCGGCGTCGGGCACGCCGATGACGGCGGCTTCGAGCACCGCCGGGTGCTGCACCAGCGTGGCCTCGACCTCGAACGGGCTGACGTAGATGCCGCTGACCTTGAGCATGTCGTCGCTGCGCCCGGCGTAGGTGTAGGTGCCGTCGGCGTTGCGCACGTACTTGTCGCCGCTCTTGGTCCAGCCGCCCTGGAAGGTCTCGCGCGTCTTCGCGCGGTTGCCCCAGTACATCAGCGCGGCCGACGGGCCGTGGATGTAGAGGTCGCCCGGTTCACCGTCGGGCACGGGGCGGCCGTCCTCGCCGCGCAGCTCGATCTCGTAGCCCGGCACCGGCCAGCCGGTCGTGCCGTAGCGCACCTGGCCCGGGCGGTTCGACATGAAGATGTGCAGCATCTCGGTCGAGCCGATGCCGTCGACGATGTCGACGCCGAAGTGGTGGCGGAAGCGCTCGCCGAGCTCGGCCGGCAGTGCCTCGCCGGCCGACGACGCCAGCCGCAGCGCGACGTCGCCGCGCG
This sequence comes from Calidifontimicrobium sp. SYSU G02091, assembly GCF_022631395.1. Classification (NCBI taxonomy): domain Bacteria; kingdom Pseudomonadati; phylum Pseudomonadota; class Betaproteobacteria; order Burkholderiales; family Sphaerotilaceae; genus Azohydromonas; species Calidifontimicrobium sp. SYSU G02091. The sequence continues at coordinate 53,194 of NZ_JALBGB010000022.1, read as the reverse complement.
CGGGCAGCGCCGGCGACGCGAGCATGCCCGCATAGCCGGTCGGCGCGCCGTAGAACACGGTGGGCTTGAGCCCGGCGACGCCGCCCGTCCAGCGCTTGAAGACGGCGTCGGGCGTCGGGCGCTCGGCCATCAGCAGCGTCGTCGCGCCGACCGCCAGCGGGAACGTCAGTGCGTTGCCCAGCCCGTAGGCGAAGAACAGCTTCGCGGCCGAGAAGCACACGTCGTCCTCGCGCAGACCGAGCACGCCCTTGCCGTACAGCTCGGCGGTCCAGTACGGGTTCGCGTGCGAATGCACGGTGCCCTTGGGGCGGCCCGTCGAGCCCGACGAATAGAGCCAGAACGCGGGGTCGTCGGCGCCGGTGGCGGCGGGTTTGGGCAGCGGCGCGTGGTCGGCGACGAACGCGTCGAAGTCGACCTGGCCGGGTAGCAGCGGCGAGGACTCGGCGGGCGCCGCCTTCAGCGGCGCAAGGGGTCGCGAGACGATCACCTTGCCCACCTCGTGGTCGCTCTTGACGAGCGCGCCTTCGAGCACCGGCAGCAGCGCCCCGGAGACCAGCACCGCCTGCGCGCGCGAGTGCTCGAGCATGTAGGCGTAATCGTCGGCGGTTAACAGCGTGTTGACGGCCACCGGCACGACGCCGGCGTACAGCGCGCCGAGGAAGGCCACCGGCCAGTCGGTGACGTCGTGCATCAGCAGCAGCACGCGCTCCTCGCGCCGGATGCCCAGCGCGCGCAGCCCGGCGGCCAGGCGCTTCACACGCTCGTCGAGCGCGCCGTAGGTCAGCGTACCCAGGTCATCGACGAACGCGGCCTTGGCCGCGCGCGGCGCGTTCAGCGCGAGCAGGTGCTGCGCAAAGTTGAACGCCTCGGGGGGCGGCGTCACGCCGGCGGGCGGGTGGAGCGGCATCGGGCTCATCGGGGTGTCTCCTCTCCTCGTGGTCGTGGGGTGCGCCGGTCAGTCGCGCGTGAACTCGATGCGCCCCTGCGGCAGCAGGTACAGCACGAGCGCGCGACCGCCGGCCACGGTCGGGCGGTGGGCGCTGCCGGGCGGGCACACGAGCCAGCCGGCGGGGCGCCCGTCGAACGTCGCGTCGCCGTCGATCGGCATGATGAGGTCGATCTCGCCGTTCGGGTGCACGTGGTGCGGCCCGGCGATGTCGGCCATGTCGACGACGTCGACCGAGAAGCCGTGCAGGTCGTCGGCGGGCTTGAAGATGCGGCCGTAGCGGATGCCGCCACCTTCGCGGTCGCACAGCCAGCCGGCGGCCACGCCGGCCTCGCAGGCGGCCTTCAGCTCGCGGTAGGTCGGGCTTTCGGCGCCGTGCTCGCGGTTGAGCCAGGCGTCGAGGTCGGCATCGAGCGCGCGGCCGGCCAGTTGGGCCGTCAGCGTGGCGATGCGGGCGCGGAACTCGGTCGGTGTCATCGTCGGGCCTGCGGTGGATCGGCATCCTTGCGATGCGTGCGCGGATGCAGTATGGTGCATATCTGAACTCTAGGACGCGAGGCGACGCGTGTCAAGCACTATATTGCATTCTGTCGGCGACGCTGCCGCCGAAACGCCTGTGGCGGCCGGCGACGCCGCGTCGCCGGCCGACGAGAAGAACCCGTTCCTGGTCGCGCTCGGCGAGCGCGTGCGCGCGCTGCGTGCGCGCCGCGGCATGACGCGCAAGCAGGTGGCGCTGGCCGCCGACGTCTCGGAGCGGCATCTGGCGAACCTCGAGTACGGCGTCGGCAACGCGTCGATCCTGATCCTGCTGCAGGTCGCGCAGGCGCTGCAGTGCTCGCTGGCCGAACTGATCGGCGACGTGACGACGTCGTCGCCCGAGTGGCTGCTGATCCGCGAACTGCTCGAGGGCCGCGACGAGGCGACGCTGCACCGCGTGCGGGTGGCCATCGGCGAGATGCTCGGCACCGGCGGCGCGGCGGTGCACAGCCCGCGTGTGGCGCTCATCGGGTTGCGCGGGGCGGGCAAGTCCACGCTCGGGCAGCGCCTGGCCGACGACCTGGGTTTCCCGTTCGTCGAACTCAGCCGCGAGATCGAAAAGTTCGCCGGCTGCAGCGTCGCCGAGATCCAGGCGCTGTACGGGCAGAACGCGTACCGCCGCTACGAGCGCCGGGCGCTCGAGGAGGCGATCCAGATCTACCCGGAGGCCGTGATCGCGACGCCGGGCGGCATCGTCTCGGACGCGGCGACGTTCAACCTGCTGCTCGCGCACTGCACGACCGTGTGGCTGCAAGCCAGCCCCGAGGACCACATGCGGCGCGTCGTCGCGCAGGGCGATCTGCGCCCGATGGCCGCGAGCCGCGAGGCGATGGACGACCTCAAGGGCATCCTCGCCGGGCGCGCCGCGTTCTACTCGAAGGCGCAGTTCCACGTCGACACGAGCGCGCAGCCGCTCGACGCGACGTTCGAGGTCCTTCGGCGCACGGTGCGCGGGGCGCTCGGTCTGCCCGTCTGAGTGAATCGGTCGGGAATGCACTAAATTGCTTTACACCGTTGCGGCACGCACTATGATGCCTATCGCCTGATCCCGATCCCGACCTGCACTTCGTTTCACCCGAGGAGCCGCCCGTGAGCACCATCCCCCGCGTCGATTACCAGACCGATCCCTCGCAGTACAAGCACTGGAAGCTCAAGTTCGAGGGGCCGGTGGCGACGCTGGTCGCCGACTTCGACGAGAACGGCGGCCTGCGCCCGGGCTACAAGCTCAAGCTCAACAGCTACGACCTCGGCGTCGACATCGAGCTGCACGACGCGCTCAACCGCATCCGCTTCGAGCACCCCGAGGTGCGCACGGTCGTCGTCACGAGCGCGAAGGACAAGGTGTTCTGCTCGGGCGCCAACATCTTCATGCTCGGCCTGTCGAGCCACGCGTGGAAGGTGAACTTCTGCAAGTTCACCAACGAGACGCGCAACGGCATCGAAGACTCGTCGAAGCACTCGGGCCTGAAGTTCCTCGCCGCGGTCAACGGCGCGTGCGCCGGCGGCGGCTACGAGCTCGCGCTCGCGTGCGACGAGATCATCCTCGTCGACGACCGCTCGAGCGCCGTGAGCCTGCCCGAGGTGCCGCTGCTGGGCGTGCTGCCCGGCACCGGGGGGCTCACGCGCGTGACCGACAAGCGCAAGGTCCGCCACGACCTGGCCGACATCTTCTGCACGACGACCGAAGGCGTGCGCGGCCAGAAGGCCAAGGACTGGCGTCTCGTGGACGACATTGCCAAGCCCGCGCAGTTCGCGGCCAAGGTGCAGGAGCGCGCGCTCGAGCTCGCCAAGGGCAGCGACCGGCCGGCGAGCGCCAAGGGCGTCGCGCTCGTGCCGCTCGCGCGCACGATCGAGGCCGACGCGCTGCGCTACCCGCACGTGACGGTCGAGATCGACCGCACCCGGCGCACCGCGACCTGGACCGTCAAGGGCCCGACCGGCGCGCAGCCCGCCGACATCGCCGGGATCGAGGCGGCCGGTGCCGCGTGGTACCCGCTCGCGCTCGCGCGCGAGCTCGACGACGCGATCCTCGAGATGCGCACCAACGAGCCCGAGATCGGCACCTGGCTGATCAAGACCGACGGCGACGTCGCGGCCGTGCAGGCGATGGACGCCGTGCTGCTCAAGCACCGCGACCACTGGTTCGTGCGCGAGACGATCGGGCTGCTGCGCCGCACGTTCAGCCGCCTGGACGTCTCGAGCCGCAGCCTGTTCGCGCTGATCGAGCCCGGCTCGTGCTTCGCGGGCACCCTGCTCGAGCTCGCGCTGGCGTGCGACCGCAGCTACATGCTGGCACTGCCCGACGACGCGGCGCGCGCGCCGAAGATCGCGGCGGGCGAGGCGAACTTCGGCCTGTACCCGATGGCCACCGGCCAGCACCGGCTCGGCCGCCGCTTCTACGACGAGGCGCCGGCGCTCGACGCCGTGCGCGCGAAGCTCGGCGAGCCGCTCGACGCCGACGCCGCGTTCGCGCTCGGGCTGGTGACGAGTGCGCCCGACGACATCGACTGGGCCGACGAGACGCGCATCGCGATCGAGGAGCGCGTCTCGATGAGCCCCGACGCGCTGACCGGCATGGAGGCCAATCTGCGCTTCAACGGCTCCGAGACGATGCTCACGCGCATCTTCGGGCGCCTGTCGGCGTGGCAGAACTGGATCTTCCAGCGCCCGAACGCCGTCGGCGACAAGGGCGCGCTGAAGGTCTACGGCAAGGGCGACAAGGCCCAGTTCGACTGGAACCGCGTCTGACCTGAATCCTCGTTGTGCGGCGCGGGCCGGGTGGCGCGCCGCAACCGCACCCGCTCCACCGCAGTTGCACCTTCACGGAGACCCCGATGTCCGCCATCAACTACAGCGAGAAGATCCCCAACAACGTCAACCTGAGCGAAGACCGCACCCTCCAGCGCGCGCTCGAGCACTGGCAGCCCAACTACCTGAGCTGGTGGCAGGACATGGGCCCCGAGGGCTCGCAGAACTTCGACGTCTACCTGCGCACCGCCGTCAGCGTCGACCCGCAGGGCTGGGCGCAGTTCGGCTACGTCAAGATGCCCGAGTACCGCTGGGGCATCTTCCTGAACCCGGCCGAGCCCGGGCGCAAGATCCACTTCGGCGACCACAAGGGCGAGGACGCGTGGCAGGAAGTGCCCGGCGAGCACCGCGCGAACCTGCGCCGCATCATCGTCACGCAGGGCGACACCGAGCCCGCCAGCGTTGAGCAGCAGCGCCACCTGGGCCTGACCTGCCCGAGCCAGTACGACCTGCGCAACCTCTTCCAGGTCAACGTCGAGGAGGGTCGCCACCTGTGGGCGATGGTCTACCTGCTGCACAAGTACTTCGGCCGCGACGGCCGCGAGGAGGCCGAGGCGCTGCTCGAGCGCCGCTCGGGCGATGCCGACAACCCGCGCATCCTCGGCGCCTTCAACGAGAAGACGCCCGACTGGCTGTCGTTCTTCATGTTCACCTACTTCACCGACCGCGACGGCAAGTTCCAGCTGTGCGCGCTCGCGGAGAGCGGCTTCGACCCGCTCGCGCGCACGACGAAGTTCATGCTGACCGAAGAGGCGCACCACATGTTCGTCGGTGAGAGCGGCGTCTCGCGCGTGATCCAGCGCACCTGCCAGGTCATGAACGAGCTCAAGACCGACGACCCGGCCAAGCTGCGCGCCGCCGGCGTGATCGACCTGCCGACGATCCAGCGCTACCTGAACTTCCACTTCAGCGTCACGATCGACCTGTTCGGCGCCGACCAGTCGAGCAACGCCGCCACGTTCTACTCGTCGGGGCTGAAGGGCCGCTTCGAGGAGGGCAAGCGCAACGACGACCACCTGCTCAAGGGCCAGACCTACAAGGTGCTCGAGGTCAGCAACGGCATGCTCGTCGAGAAGGAGGTGCCGATGCTCAACGCGCTCAACGAGGTGCTGCGCGACGACTACATCAAGGACAGCGTCGGCGGCGTCGAGCGCTGGAACAAGGTCATCGAGAAGGCGGGCATCCCGTTCCGGCTGACGGTGCCGCACAAGGCGTTCCACCGCAACATCGGCTCGCTGGCCGGCGTCAAGGTCAGCCCCGACGGTCGCCACATCAGCGACCACGAGTGGAACCAGCACGTCGAGGAGTGGCTGCCCACCGACGAGGACCGCGCCTTCGTCGCGAGCCTGATGGGCCGCGTCGTCGAGCCGGGCAAGTTCGCGAACTGGATCGCGCCGCCGGCACTCGGCATCAACCGCCAGCCGGTGAACTTCGAGTACGTCCGCTTTAACTGAACCACCCCCGCAGCGGCTTCGCCGCTCCCCCTCAAGGGGGCCACGCCAGCGGGCCGGCAAAGCCGGACCCGCGGCGTGCGCTTGAAAGCTCGCGACGCCCGCTTCTGCGGGCGTCTGCTCAGTGAGACACTGCGCGCTGCAGGAGACATCGCATGGACATGGCCGACACCGGCGTCATCAAGCAGCACTTGATCGACCCCGAGATCTGCATCCGCTGCAACACCTGCGAGGCGACGTGCCCGGTCGGCGCGATCACGCACGACGCACGCAACTACGTCGTCGACGCCGACAAGTGCAACTTCTGCATGGCGTGCATCCCGCCGTGCCCGACCGGCAGCATCGACAACTGGCGCACGATGCCGCGCGCGCGCGCCTACAGTGTCGCCGAGCAGTTCACGTGGGACGTGCTGCCGCCCGAGCTCAGCGCCGACGAGCTCGCCGAAGCCGGTGTGGCGGCCGACGCGACGCCGGCGCTCGAGCCGGCGCCGGTGAGCCTGCCCGCGGCCGCGAGCGGCGAGGAGGCGTTCCACAGCGCGCAGTACAACGCCACCGTGCCGCCGTGGTCGGCGGCGCACCCGTACACGAACCTCTACGGCCCGAAGGCCGCCGAGAAGTCCGTCACCGCGACGGTGGTCGGCAACGTGCGCGTCACCGAAGTGGGCACCGAGTACGACACGCACCACATCGTGCTCGACTTCGGCGCGATGCCGTTCCCGGTGCTCGAGGGCCAGTCGATCGGCATCGTGCCGCCCGGCGTCGACGCCAACGGCCGCCCGCACCACGCGCGCCAGTACAGCGTCGCGAGCCCGCGCAACGGCGAGCGCCCGGGCTACAACAACGTGTCGCTGACGATCAAGCGCGTGCTCGAGGACCACCAGGGCCGCCCGGTGCGCGGCGTGGCGAGCAACTACATGTGCGACCTGCAGGTCGGCGACAAGGTGCAGGTCATCGGCCCGTTCGGCACCACGTTCCTGATGCCGAACCACCCGAAGAGCCACATCGTGATGATCTGCACCGGCACCGGCAGCGCGCCGATGCGCGCGATGACGGAGTGGCGCCGCCGGCTGCGCAAGAGCGGAAAGTTCGAGGGCGGCAAGCTGATGCTGTTCTTCGGCGCGCGCACGAAGGAGGAGCTGCCGTACTTCGGCCCGCTGCAGAACCTGCCGAAGGACTTCATCGACATCCACTTCGCGTTCTCACGCACGCCTGGACAGCCCAAGCGCTACGTGCAGGACGCGATGCGCGACGCCGCCGCCGACCTCGCACCGCTGCTCGCCGACCCCAACGCGTACTTCTACGTCTGCGGGCTCAAGGCGATGGAGGAGGGCGTCGTGCTCGCGCTGCGCGACATCGCGCGCAACGCGGGGCTGGACTGGGACGCGGTCGGTGCGGCGATGAAGCAGCACGGGCGGCTGCATCTGGAAACTTACTGATGAATCCCCGGGAGACCTGCTGATGGGCATCGACCTTCGTGGCGCGCCGCTGCTGGTGGTGGGCGCCGGCATCATGGGCGCCGGCATCGCCCAGGTGGCCGCGCAGTGCGGCCACCCGGTGCGCCTGTTCGACGTGCGCGACGGCGCCGCTGCCGACGCCAGGCGCAAGCTCGCGGCCACACTCGACGGGCTGGTCGCCAAGGGCAAGCTCGCCGCCGACGCGGCGCAGGCCGCGCTCGCGCGCATCGAGCCGGTCGCGTCGCTCGACGCGGCGGCCGACGCGAAGCTCGTCGTCGAGGCGATCGTCGAGGACCTCGAGGCCAAGCGCGCGCTGTTCCGCCAGCTCGAGGCCCTCGTCGCGCCCGACGCGGTGCTCGCGACGAACACGTCGTCGATCTCGGTGACCGCGATCGCGGGCGGCCTCGCGCACCCGGGCCGCGTCGTCGGCATGCACTTCTTCAACCCGGTGCCGCTGATGAAGCTCGTCGAGGTCGTCAGCGGCCTGCAGACCGACGCCGCGGTGGCCGACGCAGTCTTCGAGCTGGCGAAGCTGTGGGGCAAGGTGCCGGTGCACGCGACGTCGACGCCGGGCTTCATCGTCAACCGCATCGCGCGACCGTACTACGCCGAGACCCTCGCGCTGCTGCACGAGCGCGCGGCCACGCCGCAGGTGCTCGACGCGTGCCTGCGCGCGGCGGGCTTTCGCATGGGCCCGTGCGAGCTGATGGACCTGATCGGCCACGACACCAACTTCGCCGTCACGCGCTCGGTCTACGAGGCCAACTTCTACGACAAGCGCTACGTGCCGTCGCTGGTGCAGGCCGAAATGGTCGCGGGCGGCCTGCTCGGGCGCAAGAGCGGGCGGGGCTTCTACGTGTACCCCGACGGTGCGCCGGCGCTGCCGGTGGCGGCGCACGAGGCGCCCGCCGACTCGTTCAAGGACACGCGCGAAGTCGTCGTCCACGGCGACGGGCCGATCGCCGATACGCTCGAAGCCGCCGCGACGAAGGCGCTCGCCGCGCAGGGCTGGGGGCCGGCGCGCGAGCGCGACAGCGGCTGGATCGGGTTGGCCGTCGACGGTGCACGGCTGATGCTGACCGACGGCCGCACCGCGGCCGAGGTGGCCGCCGCCACCGGCATCGCCGACGTCGCGCTGTTCGACCGCCCGCTCGTGCTGCCCGCGCCTGCCGGCGCCGCGCTCGCGTACAGCGTTGCCGACCGCGCGAGCGCCGGCTGGCGCGCACAGGCGGCGGCCTGGCTCGCGGCGCTGGGCTTTTCGCCGCTGCCGGTCGCCGACACGCCGGGGCTCGTCGTCGCGCGCACGGTCGCGATGCTGATCAACGAGGCCGCCGACGCCGTGCTGCAGGGCGTGTGCACGCCCGACGGCGCCGACGCGGCGATGAAGCTCGGCGTCAACTATCCTGCCGGTCCGTTCGAGTGGCTCGCCCGCTGGGACGTGCGCGGCGTCGTCGCGCTGATCGACGCGCTCGATGCGACCTACCGCGGCGAGCGCTATCGTGTGAGCCCCTGGCTGCGCCGGCGGGCACTTGGCTGAACCCGAGACGAAACCTCCATGACCGAAGCCTTCATCTGCGACGCGCTGCGCACCCCGATCGGCCGCTACGGCGGCGCCTTGAGCAGCGTGCGCACCGACGACCTCGCCGCGATCCCGCTCAAGGCACTGATTGCCCGCCACCCGAAGCTCGACTGGGGGGCGGTCGACGACGTGATCTACGGCTGTGCGAACCAGGCCGGCGAGGACAACCGCAACGTCGCGCGCATGGCCGCGCTGCTCGCCGGCCTGCCGCAGGAGGTGCCGGGCGCGACGATCAACCGCCTGTGCGGCTCGGGGATGGACGCGGTGGGCACCGCCGCGCGCGCGATCAGGAGCGGCGAGGCGAGCCTCGTGATCGCCGGCGGCGTCGAGAGCATGAGCCGCGCGCCGTTCGTGATGCCGAAGGCCGAGACCGCGTTCAGCCGCGCCAACGCCGTCTACGACACGACGATCGGCTGGCGCTTCGTCAACCCGCTGATGAAGCAGATGTACGGCGTCGACTCGATGCCCGAGACGGCCGAGAACGTCGCGCAGGAGTTCGGCATCGAGCGCGAGGCACAGGACCGCATGGCGCTGCGCTCGCAGCTCAACGCCGTGAAGGCGCAGCAGGCGGGCTTCTTCGACGCCGAGATCACGCCGGTGACGATTCCCGCGAAGAAGGGCGAGCCGGTCGTCGTGACCAAGGACGAGCACCCGCGCGACACGAGTCTCGAGGCGCTCGCGAAGCTCAAGGGCGTCGTGCGCCCCGACGGCACCGTCACGGCCGGCAACGCCAGCGGCGTCAACGACGGCTCGTGCGCGCTGATCCTGGCCAGCGAGGCCGCCGCCGCGCGCCACGGCCTCGTGCCGCGCGCGCGCGTCGTCGCGATGGCCACCGCCGGGGTGCCGCCGCGCATCATGGGTATCGGGCCGGCGCCGGCGTCGCGCAAGGTGCTCGAGAAGGCGGGGCTCGCGCTCGCGCAGATCGACGTCATCGAGCTCAACGAGGCGTTCGCGGCGCAGGGGCTGGCGGTGCTGCGCCAGCTCGGGCTGGCCGACGACGACCCGCGCGTCAACCCCAACGGCGGCGCGATCGCGCTCGGCCACCCGCTGGGCGCGAGCGGTGCGCGGCTCGTGACGACGGCCGTCAACCAGCTGCACCGCATCGGCGGGCGCTACGCGCTGTGCACGATGTGCATCGGCGTCGGGCAGGGCATCGCGCTCGTCGTCGAGCGCGTGTAGCCCGGCAGCCGGTCACTCGGCGCGCCGGCCGAGCCGGCGCAGGCGCTCGAGCCAGCCGCGCGCGTCGTCGGGCGACAGTGCGCCGACGCCGCCGATCAGCGTCTCGCGCACCGGCGCGATGCCGACGAAGCCGAGGATGTTGCGCTCGAGCGACTTGACGCTGTGCGCGCGGTACCAGTAGCGGTAGACCGCGGCCGGCATGCCCATCGTGACGACGACGCGTGCCGAACGGCCGCGCAGCGCCTTCTTCGCGAACGGGTTGCTGCCCTCGCCGCCGAACGCGAAGCCCGGGCGCGCGATCTGCTCGAGGAAGCCTTTCAGCAGCGCCGGCATGTCGCCGAGCCACAGCGGGAACACGAGCACGAGGTGATCGGCCCAGCCGATCGCGGCCTGCGCGTCGGCCAGCGACGCGGGCAGCAGGCCCTGCTCCCAGTCGCGCGCGCTGCGCAGCAGTGGGAAGTCGAGTCGCGCGACGTCGACCTCGCGCACCGCGTGGCCTGCGGCGCGCGCGCCGTCGGCGTAGGCCGCGGCCAGCGCGTGCGCGAAGTGGGGCTGCGTCGCGTCGGGGTGACCCAGGATCAGCGCGATGCGGCGCGGCGAGGGCGGGGCGTTCATCGCGGCGATGTTGGGTCCGTCCAACGGCGGCGGGCTTGAGCGGGGTCAAAACGGCCCCGACGCAGCCCGCGGGTGCCGGCCCCGATGGACAAACGCGGTCCGTGTGAGAGGATTCGCGCGCGCTCGTGTCCATCCCATGAATGAACTCGTCGTCAGGCGGCTGCTGATCGACCTCGACGCGCCTCCCGCGCGGCACTGGGCGGGCGGCGACGCGTTCCGCACCGCGTTCTTCAACGCGCTGTCGATGAGCTTTCCCCTCGGCGAGCAGTTCTTCATCGACGCCGTGCGCGACGGCGTCAAGGCGCTGCCGCCGCCGGCACGCGCCCGCTTCGCCGACGAGGTCCGCGGCTTCGTCGGCCAGGAGGCCACGCACCGCCACCTGCACGCGCGCTTCAACGCGCACCTGCAGCAGCAGGGGCTGGCGAACCGCTGGGAGGCGCGCATCGGCGAGCGCGTTCGCGCGCTGGCCGGCGCCGACGTGCGCCACCGCGTCGCGATCACGGCGGCCACCGAGCACTTCACGGCCCTCTTCGCCGACCACCTGCTCGCGCACCCGCGCTGGCTCGACGGCACCGAGCCGCGGCTGCGCACGCTGTGGCTGTGGCACTGCGCCGAGGAGTCGGAACACCGCAGCACGGCGTTCGACGTCTACGTCGCGCTCGGCGGCAACCTGCGCTGGCGGCGGCGCTGGTTCCGCGTCGTGTCGGCCTACTTCGTCACCGACCTGCTGCGCCAGACGCTGGCCAACCTCTGGCGCGACGGCACGTGGTGGCGCGCGTCGACGTGGCGCAGCGCCGCGTCGTTCCTGTTCGGACGCGACGGGCTGGTGCGGCGCGGCTTCGGGCCGTGGCGCGCGTACCTGCGCGCCGACTTCCATCCCGGCGCCGGCGACGCGGCGCTCGCGCAGCGCTGGCTGCAGCGGCTCGCACCGTCGTACACCGTCGTGGCGCCCCCCGAGGCGTCGCGCCAGACGTCAGAACTGACAGTGTCGGCGCCGCGCGCGGCACCGCAGAATGGCTGAAGCACACCGGCACGAATCCCGGCCACCGACGGCGCGATGCACGCCGCGGGGCTCTCACTAAGTCGTTGGAGGATCGATGAACGCCTTCTTTGGGCAGTTGGTGATGCGCACCGACGAGGCGCGGCGCGCCTTCGAGACGCACCCGAACGTGATGGACGCCGTCGCGCGCGGCATGAGCGTCGAGCGCTACCGCCAGTTCCTGCTCGAGCTGTACCACGTCGTGTGGCACTTCAACCCGGTGTGCGCCGCCGCCGCGAGCCGGCTCGACGACGGCCTGCGCGACGTGCGCTACTTCCTCTACGACCACATGCACGAGGAGCAGGGCCACGAGCAGTGGGTGCTCAACGACCTCGACGCGGTCGGCGTGCCCGAGGCGCAGGCGCGCGCGCACGCGCCGTCGCCGTGGACGCTCGGGCTCGTCGGCTACAACTACTGGGCCGCCGAGCGGCGACACCCGGCCTCCGCCCTGGGCATGCTCTACGCGCTCGAGGTCATCGCGTCGGTCTACGGCGGGCCGTTCGCGTCGGCGATCCAGGAGTCGCTGCTGCTCGACGGCCAGCGCGGCGTGTCGTTCGTCGCGTCGCACGCGACGATGGACGCGCAGCACATGGCCGAGCTGCGCGAGGTGCTCAACGCGGTGCGCGACGAGGCGGCGCGCGAGGCGATCGTCGAGTCGACGCAGGTCAATTTCCATCACTTCACCGGGCTGGTGGGGCAGCTATGAGCCAGGCGGCTCCAGCCGGCGCGCTGCCGGCACTGCTCGGCAAGCCCTACCGCTACCTGCGGCTCGAATGGACCTCGGAGCTCGCGCTGCTGCGGGTGCGCATGAGTGTGCGTCCGATCCAGTGCTACAGCCTCGCGGGCCTGGCCGAGATGCAGAGCGTGCTCGACCAGCTGCTGGCCCACCCCGGCCTCGCGCGTCACCTCGTGTTCAGCTCCGACGTCAGCGGCGTGTTCAATTTCGGCGGCGACCTCGCGCTGTTCGTGCTGCTCGTGCGCGCGCGCGACCGCGAGTCGCTGTGCATGTACGGGCGCCGCTGCGTCGACCTCGTGTGGGGCATGGAGCGCGCCGCGGCGCACGGCCTGCACACGATCGCGCTGGTGCAGGGCGACACGCTCGGCGGGGGGCTCGAGTCGGTGCTGCCGTTCCACCACGTCATCTTCGAGCGCAGCGCGCAGGGCGGCTTCCCGGAAGTGCTGTTCAACCTGTTTCCGGGCATGGGCGCCTGGCAGTTCACGGTGCGCCGCGCCGGGATGGTCGTCGCCAACGAGATGATCCTGTCGGGGCGCCTGTACAGCGCCGACGAGCTGCAGCGCCGCGGCCTCGTCGACACCGTCGTCGACGACGGCCAGGGCGACGCGGCGGTCGATCAGATCGTACGCAGCGTCGAGCCGCGCTGGCGCGGCACAGTGGCGGCGCTGCGGGCGCAGCGCGATGCGATGCCGGTGACGCGCGAGTCGCTGCTGGCCACCGTCGAGCAGTGGGCCGACGCCGCGCTCGCGCTGACCGACCGCGACCTGCGGCTGATGGAGCGGCTCGCGCGCGCGCAGGCGCGCAAGGTCGGTGGGGCCGACGAAGGCGCGGTCGAGGAGATCAAGCGCATCGAGCTCGACACGGCCTGGGGCGAGGAGCGCGAAATGGCGAGCGCCTGGGGCGCGCTGGCCTGAGAGCCCGGCGCGCCGGCCCGCCGTCGACGGGCGGCGCGCCGACGGCTCGCGCGCGACACGGCAGGGGTCGGCGCTGCGCTGGCCGGGCGCGATCAGAGGTGCTCGGCGATGACCTTGCGCAGCGCGTCGCGCGTGTACGGCTTGGCCAGGTAGCCGTCCATGCCGGCGGCGTACGCGCGCTCGGCATCGGCGTCGAACGCGTCGGCCGTCAACGCGACGACGGGCAGGCGGCGGCGGTGTTCGCGTCGCTCCCATTCGCGCAGCGCGCGCGTGGTGGCGTAGCCGTCGAGCACCGGCATCTGGCAGTCCATCAGCACCAGGTCGACGTCGTGCGACGCGAGCAGGTCGAGCGCCTGGCGGCCGTCGGCCGCCTCGATGACGTCCAGCCCGAGCGAGACCAGCATCTCGCGCGCGAGCAGGCGGTTGACCGCGTTGTCCTCGGCGACGAGCACCGTGCCCGACAGCACGTGGTCGTCGGGCAGCGCGCCCATCGCCGAATCGGTCGGCGCCAGCTCGGCGCCCGACGTGTCCGGCGGCAGCGCGAGGTCGAACCAGAACACGGAGCCGCGGCCCGGCTCGCTGCGCACGACGATGCGCCCGCCCATCACCTCGACGATGCGCTGGCTGATCGCCAGCCCGAGGCCCGTGCCGCCGCGCTGCCGGCGGCTCGAGCTGTCGACCTGATAGAACGGCTCGAACAGGTGCTCGAGCCGGTCGGCCGGGATGCCGATGCCGGTGTCGCGGACCTCGACGCGCACGCGGTCGCCGCTGCGCGCGAGCCGCAGCGTCACGGTGCCGTGGTTCGTGAACTTGATGGCGTTGCCGACCAGGTTCAGCAGCACCTGCTTGAGGCGCTGTGCGTCGACGAGCACGCGGTCGGGCACGTCGGGCTCGATCTCGAGTTCGAGCGCGAGTCCCTTCGACTGCGCGTTGGCGCGCAGCAGCGCGGTGACCGAGCCGGCCAGCGCGTGCAGCGACGCCGGGGCCGGTTTCAGCGCGAGCTTGCCCGCCTCGACCTTGGCGTGGTCGAGCACGTCGTTGATGATCGACATCAGCGTCTCGCCGGACGAGGCGGCCGTCTTGACCAGTCGCCGCTGGTCGGGGTCGAGTGTCGTGCGCCGCAGCAGGTCGAGCGCGCCGAGCACGCCGTTCATCGGCGTGCGGATTTCGTGGCTCATCGTCGCGAGGAACTGCGACTTGGCCATGTTGGCGGCCTCGGCGGCTTCCTTGGCGCGCCGCAGCGACGCTTGCGCGGCGTCGGCCTGCAGCCGCTGCCGGATCGCGTCGCCGGCCACGCGGCGGAACTCGGTGGCGGCGCGCTGCATCGTCAGCCCGAACAGCACGATCAGCACCGCCAGCGGCACGGCGCCCTCGGCGGCACGCATCAGCGTCGCGGCGAACAGCGACCCCAGCAGCGGAACCGCGAGCATCAGGTAGCTGCGCCGCACCAGCGACATGAACAGCGCGGCGATCGCCACCGAGCCGCAGCCGATCACGAGGTAGGCGGCTTCGAGGTGCCCGCGCAGGTGCGGGAAGATGCCGAACGTCGCGATGGCCCACATCGCGCCGGCGAGCGCCGCATTGCCCTCGACCTCGACGATCGCGCGCTGCATCGCCTCGGGCGGCAGCGGTTCGTCGCGCCGGTAGCGACGGGCCGTCGACCAGCGCCACAGCCCGACGGTGAGTCCCAGCACGCCGACCACCGCGGCCACCGTGCTGCGGTCGGCCTGCACGCCCAGCCACGCGATCCACGCCACCGCGAGCAGCAGAAGCGGCACGCTGCGCGCCGCGTTGCGCAACGTCAGCCGAAGCAGCTCGTTCTGGACTGCCGCATCGGTGGACGGCTCATCGGCCATGCTAAAGGCGCGCGAAACGCCTGCAGCGGGGACAGGCCCGCAGTCTAGCGCCGCACGGCGCCAGCGGCGACCGCATCGTCACGAGATCATGTACGCCGCCGCGCCCGTGGCCACCAGCGTGCCCTGCTCGTTGACCAGGCGCATCAGCGTCGAGCCGACGCGCCCGCCGAGCCGCGTGACCTCGGCGCTGGCGACGAAGTGCTGGCCGATGCCCGGGCGCAGGTAGTCGATGCGCAGGTCGATCGTGCCCATGCGCGCGAAGCGGTGCATGATCTGCTCGGTCGTCTCGTCGGCGTGCTTTTCGCCGATGGCCACCATCAGCGCGAAGCCGCCGGTGGCGTCGAGCGTGGCCGAGATCACGCCGCCATGCAGCCGGCCGTAGAGGTAGTGGCCGACGAGCTCGGGGCGCATGTCGAACGCGAGCCGCACCTGCGGCAGCAGCTGCGTCACGCGCAGGCCGAGCACCTGGTTGAAGCTGATGCGTCGCTCGAACAGGTCGGTCAGCGCGGCGTCGAGCCGCGCCTGCTCGTCGGCGCTGCGCCGCGGGCCGGCGGCGTGCGTCATGCCGCGGCTCCTGCGGGCAGGCCGAGCAGGCGACGCGCCTCGGCGGGGCTCGCGACTTCGCGTCCGGCGCGCCGCGCACACGCCGCGAGCGCTTCGACGAGCGCGCCGTTGCCGCTCGCGCGCGTGCCGTCGGGCAGGTAGAACGTGTCCTCGAGCCCGGTGCGCAGCATGCCGCCGAGCTCGGCCGTCTTCTGGTGCACCGGCCAGACCTCGGCACGGCCGATCAGCGTCGTCTGCCACACCGCGCCGGGCGGCGCCCAGCGCGGCAGCAGCGCGAGCAGGTCGGCGTCGCACGGCATGCCGCTGGCCACGCCCATCACGAAGTTGACCTCGGGCACGCCGCTGAACATGCCGGCACGGCGGTACATCTCGACGCTGCGCACGATGCCGACGTCGAAGCACTCGAACTCGGGGTGCGTGCCGCACTCGGCCATCGCGTCGAGCATCTGCTGCACCTTGGCCACCGGGTTGTCGAACACCATCGGCGGCCAGGCCCAGGTGCCGTCGGCCTTGAGCTTGAGGTAGTTCAGCGTGCCGGCGTTGCACGCGGCGATCTCGGGGCGCACGCGCCGCAGGCACGCCACCGGCCCCGAGACGTCCTTGCCGACGACGCCGGTCGTCAGGTTGATGACGACGCCGGGGCACGCGGCGCGGATCGCGTCGCAAACGGCCTGCGCGACGTCGGGGTCCCAGCTCGGCAGGTGGCCCTGGCCGGGTTCCTGCCGCCGCAGGTGCACGTGCATGATGCTCGCGCCGGCGTTGAACGCGTCGCGCGCCTCGGCGGCCATCTGCTCGGGCGTCACCGGCACGGGGTGCTGCTTCGGGTCGGTCAGCACGCCGGTCAGCGCGCAGGTGAGGATGGCCTTGTCCATCGTGTCGTTCAGCCTTCGGTGTCGAGTTCGACGAGCAGCGCGCCGGCGCTCACCGCGTCGCGCACCGCGACGTGCACCGCGGCGACGACACCGTCGGTACCGGCGTGCTGCCACATCTCCATTTTCATCGCCTCGACGCACACCAGCGGCTGGCCGGCGCGCACGCGCTCGCCGCGCTGCACCGCGACGTGCGCGACGACGCCCGCCACCGGTGCGCGCGCGCGCCGCGGGTCGGCGCCGGCATCGGCGGCCGGCAGCGGCGACGGCTCGTCGAACACGAACGCACGCGCGCCGAGCGCCAGGTGCAGCCGCGCGCCGTCGACGACGGCCGTCGCGCGCCGCCAGTGGCCGTGCACCGCGTAGCGCAGCGTGTGGTCGCGCAGCTCGATCGCATCGAAGCGCACCGCGTGCTCGCCGACGCGCACCTCGACGCCGTCGCCGTGCAGGTGCACGCGCAGCGTGCGCCGCTCGCCGGCGTGACTCAGCACGAGGTCGTAGGCGGCCACGCCGGCGCTGCGGTGCGCGGGGCCGTCGCGCCGCGCGAGCACCGCCGCGGCCAGCGCCCACGCGTCGTCATCGGGCAGCGGGCGCTGCAGGATCGGCGCGCCGGCCTGCGCCCACTCGTCCAGGCGCGTCGTCGTCATGCGCGCACCGACGACGTCGGGGTGGCGCAGCAGGTCGGCGAGCAGGCCCGCGTTGGTCATGACACCGAGCAGCGGCGTGTGCTCCAGCGCGGCGTGCAGGCGCCGCAGCGCGTCGGTGCGGTCGCGCCCGTGCGCGATCAGCTTGGCAACCATCGCGTCGTAGTACGGCGTGATTTCGCCGCCTTCGGCGATGCCGTCGTCCACGCGCACGCCCCCGCGTGCGCCGTCGATGGCCCCCACGCCCCCGCGTGCGCCCTCCCTGGTCGCCACGCCGCCGCGCGCGCCACCGTTCGCGTCACCGTGCGGGCGCCAGTGGACGATGCGCCCGGTCTGCGGTGCGAAGCCGGCGTACGGGTCCTCGGCGTACAGCCGCACCTCGACCGCGTGGCCGCTCAGCCGCACCGCGTCCTGCGTCACCGGCAGCGGCTCGCCGGCGGCCACGCGCAGCTGCCACTCGACGAGGTCGAAGCCGGTGACGGCCTCGGTCACCGGGTGTTCGACCTGCAGCCGCGTGTTCATTTCGAGGAAGTAGTGGCGGCCGTCGCGGTCGACGACGAACTCGACGGTGCCCGCGCCGACGTAGCCGACCGCGCGCGCCGCGGCCACCGCGTCGCGGCCCATCGCGTCGCGCCGTGCCGCATCGACGATGGGCGAGGGCGCCTCCTCGATCACTTTCTGCCGCCGCCGCTGCACCGTGCAGTCGCGCTCGCCGAGGTGGACCGCGTGGCCGTGCCGGTCGGCGAAGACCTGGATCTCGATGTGGCGCGCGTCGTCGATCAGCCGCTCGAGCATCAGCCGGCCGTCGCCGAACGCGCTCGTCGCCTCGCGGCGCGCGCCGTCGAGCGCCGCCGGCAGCTCGTCGAGATGCCGCACCAGGCGCATGCCGCGGCCGCCGCCGCCGGCCACGGCCTTGACGAGCAGCGGCGTGCCCAGCCGCTGCGCCTCGGCGACGAGGCGCGCGTCGCTCTGGTCGTCGCCGAGGTAGCCCGGCGCGCACGGCACGCCGGCGCCGAGCATGCGTTTCTTCGCGCCGGCCTTGTCGCCCATCGCCTCGATCGCCTCGGGTGGCGGACCGATGAAGACGAGCCCGGCGGCCGCGCACGCGCGCGCGAAGTCGGCGCGTTCCGACAGGAAGCCGTAGCCCGGGTGCACCGCGTCGGCGCCGCTGCGGCGCGCGGCGTCGAGCAGCGCCTCGACCGACAGGTACGACTGCACTGCCGGCGGCGGGCCGATGCGCAGCGCCTCGTCGGCCTGCCGCACGTGCGGCGCGTCGCGGTCGGCGTCGCTGTAGACGGCCACGGTGCGGTAGCCGAGGCGGTGCGCGGTGCGGATCACGCGGCAGGCGATCTCGCCGCGGTTGGCGATCAGGATCTTGGAAAACACGTCATCCCCGCGGCTCGATCGCCGCACGCTGCGCGTGCCCGGCGCTGTGGCTGCGCCTCGTGTCGGCTGCGCCGACACGGGCCTTCGCCGCAGCCGGGGCTGGGCCCCGGCTGTCGCCGCGGTTGGCGATCAGGATCGTCGAGAAGCTCACGGCGTGCCCGTCGTTCGCGTCACGGTGCCCAGCTCGGCTTGCGCCGGGCGAGGAATGCGGCCATCCCTTCAATGCCCTCCGGCCCGTTGGCCGCGCGCGAGAAGACCTCGGCCGCTTCGCGCACCAGCGCCACTGGCGGCGCGAAGCGCGCGCGCGCGAGCAGCGCCTTCGTCGCCGAGATCGCACCGGGGGCGCAGCGCAGGATCTCGCCGAGCACGCGCTGCAGCGCGCCGTCGAGGGCATCCGGGGCGTGCACTTCGTGCACGAGGCGCAGCGCGAGCGCCTGGCGGGCGTCGAGTGTGCCGCCGGTGACGGCCAGCCGCTTCGTCTCGGCGTGGCCGATGCGCTCGACGAGGAACGGCCCGACCTGCGCCGGCACGACGCCCAGCGACGTCTCGGGCAGCCGGAACACCGCGGTGTCGCTCGCGATCGCGACGTCGACGACGCACGCGAGCCCGAAGCCGCCGCCCATCACGGTGCCCTCGAGCACCGCGACCGTCGCCAGCCCCGTGTCGGCCCACGCGACGCACAGCTCGCCGAAGCGGGCGTTGACCTCGGCGATCGGGTCGGCTGCCGGCTCGAGCGGGCGCTTGTCGTCGTCGGCGCGCGACGCACGCTCGCGCGCGGCGGCCATGTCCTTCAGGTCGGCGCCGGCGCAGAAGTGCCCGCCGGCGCCGCGCAGCACGAGCACGCGCACGTCGCCGGCGGCCTTCGCGTCGGCGAGCACGGCGCGCAGCTCGCGCACCATCGCCATCGTCATCGCGTTGCGCGCCTGAGGCCGGTTCAGCGTCACGTGCCACACCGCGCCGTCGGCGCGCACGGCCAGCGTCTCGTAGGGGCCCGGGCTCACGCGGCCTTCCCCGGCAGCGTGCCTTCGAGCTTGCAGATGATGCCCAGCATCACCTCGTCGGCGCCGCCGCCGATCGACACGAGCCGGCTGTCGCGGTAGGCCTGCGAGATCGGGTTGTCCCACGTGAAGCCCATGCCGCCCCAGAACTGCAGGCAGCTGTCGGCGACCTCGCGGCTCAAGCGCCCGCACTTGAGTTTGGCCATCGACGCGAGCCGGGTGACGTCCTTGCCGGCCACGTACTGTTCGACCGCGCGGTACGTCAGCGCGCGCAGTGCCTCGACCTCGGTGCGCAGCTCGGCCAGGCGGAAGTGGATCGCCTGGTTGTCGAGCAGGCTCTTGCCGAAGGCCTTGCGCTCGCGCGTGTAGGCGATCGTCAGGTCGATCAGACGGTCCATGCTGCGCAGCGTGCTCGCCGCGCCCCACAGCCGCTCCTCCTGGAACTGCAGCATCTGGAACGTGAAGCCCAGGCCCTCCTGGCCGATCAGGTGGCGCTGCGGCACGCGCACGTTGTCGAAGAACAGCAGCGCCGTGTCGGAGCTCATCATGCCGATCTTCTTGATCTTCTGCTTCGTGATGCCCGGTGCGTCCATCGGCACGACGATCAGGCTCTTGTTCTTGTGCGCCGGGCCCTCGCTCGTGTTGGCGAGCAGGCAGCACCAGTCGGCCTTCAGGCCGTTGGTGATCCACATCTTGCTGCCGTTGATCACGTAGTCGCCGCCGTCTTTGCGCGCCGTCGTCTTGATCGCGGCGACGTCGCTGCCGCCGCCGGGTTCGCTGACGCCCAGGCACGCGACGTAGTCGCCGGCGATCGTCGGCGCGAGGAACTCGCGCCGCAGTTCGTCGCTGCCGAAGCGCGCCAGCGCCGGCGTGGCCATGTCGGTCTGCACGCCGATGGCCATCGGCACGCCACCGCAGTGGCACGCGCCCAGCGCTTCGGCCATCACCATCGAGTAGCTGAAGTCGAGCCCGGCGCCGCCGTATTCCTCGGGGTACTTCAGCCCGAGCAGGCCGAGGTTGCCGAGCTTCTTGAACACCTCGTGGCTCGGGAACTCCTCGGCGGCCTCCCACTCGGCGACGTGGGGGTTGAGTTCCTGCTCGACGAAGCGCGTGACGGTGTCGTCGATCTGGCGGTGTTCGGTGGTGAACTGCATCGCGAAGTCTCCTCGTCTACATCCGGGCCACGCCGAAGGCGTTGGGCCGCAGCACGCGCCGCTCGGCCTCGGCGGCGATCGCCAGGCACAGGCCGAGCACGCGGCGTGTGTCGCGCGGGTCGATGATGCCGTCGTCCCACAGCCGCGCGGTGCCGAACAGCGCGGTGGACTCGTGGTCCAGGCGCCTGCGCAGCTGCTCGCTCATCGCCGCGAGCGCCTCGTCGTTGACCGGCAGACCCATGCGCTCGAGCTTGGCGCGGTTGACGATGTCCATCACCATCGCCGCCTGCGCGCCGCCCATCACCGCGGTGCGCGCCGTGGGCCACGCGAAGATGAAGCGCGGGTCGAAGCCGCGGCCGCACATGCCGTAGTTGCCGGCGCCGTACGAGCCGCCGAGCACGAAGGTGAACTTGGGCACGCGCGCATTGGCCACCGCCTGGATCATCTTGCTGCCGTGCTTGATCGCGCCCTTGCGCTCGGCCTCGGAGCCGACCATGTAGCCGGTCGTGTTCTGCAGGAACACCAGCGGCGTGCCCGACTGGTCACACAGCTGCATGAACTGCGCCGCCTTGACCGAGCCTTCGGGCTGGATCGGCCCGTTGTTGCCGATCAGCCCGACCGCATGCCCGTGGATGTGCGCGTGGCCGCACACGGTGTCGCTGCCGTAGGCCGCCTTGAATTCGAGGAAGTCGGAGGCGTCGACGACGCGCGCGATCACCTCGCGGCAGTCGTAGGGCACGCGCTCGTCGGCCGGCACGACGCCCATCAGCTCGTCGGCCGGATACAGCGGCTCGGGGGCGGCCGCCGGCGGCGGCACGGTGTCCCAGTGCAGCTTGTCGAGCAGCTCGCGCGCGATTGCGATCGCGTGCGCGTCGTTGTCGGCCAGGTATTCGCCCAGGCCGGTGACGCCGGCGTGCAGCGCGGCGCCGCCCAGCGTCTCCTCGTCGGCGTCCTCGCCGATCGCGGCCTTCACGAGCGGCGGGCCGGCGAGGTAGATGCTGCTGCGCCCGCGCACGAGCACGACGTAATCCGACAGCCCCGGCAGGTACGCGCCGCCGGCGGTCGACGCGCCGTGCACGACCGCCACCTGCGGGATGCCCGCCGCCGACAGCCGCGCCTGGTTCGCGAAGCTGCGCCCGCCGTCGACGAAGATCTCGGCCTGGTACATCAGGTTCGCGCCGCCCGACTCGACCAGGTGCACCAGCGGCAGCTTGTTCTCGGCGGCGATCTGCTGCGCGCGCAGCGCCTTCTTCAGCCCCATCGGCGCGACGGTGCCGCCCTTGATGCCGCTGTCGCTGGCCGAGATCACGACGCGCTTGCCGGCCACGGTGCCGATGCCGACGATCGCGCCGCCGCCGAGCACGCTCTTCTTGCCGTCGTCGTCGTGCATGCCCAGGCCCGCCAGCGGCGACAGCTCGAGGAAGTCGCTGCCGCGGTCGAGCAGGCGCGCGACGCGCTCGCGCGGCAGCAGCTGGCCGCGCTGCTCGAAGCGCTCGCGCTTGCTCGCCGACTCGGCGACGACCCTGGCCTCGAGCGTGCGCACCTGGTCGAGCCGCTCGCGCATGCGCTCGGCGTTGGCGCGAAAGCTCTCGCTGCGCGTGTCGAGTCGCGTCGCGATGGCCGGCATCGCTACTTCAGCACCTCGGGCGTGACGGCGCGGTGGAAGCCGTCGAACGGCACCGAGCGCGACTGCGCCGGCAGCGGGAAGATCTCGCTGCCCAGCGGCGCGCCGCCGTCGATCGGCAGCGTCACGCCGGTGATGAACGCCGCCGCCGGCGACAGCAGGAACACGATCGCGGCGCTGACCTCGGCCTCGAGCCCCATGCGGCGCAGCGGCACGTGCTCCTTCAGGCGTGGGATCACGGCCTTCATCGCGCCGCCGTAGGTGTCCATCCCGCTGGAGGCGATCCAGCCCGGCGCCACCGCGTTGACGCGCACGCCGGCCGGCGCCCACTCGTAGGCCGCCGTCATCGTCAGGTTGCTCATGCCGGCGCGCGCGGCGCCGCTGTGGCCCATGCCGGGCATGCCGTTGCGGAAGTCGGCCGTCATGTTGACGATCGCGCCGCCGGTCTTTTCCATGCTCTGCACGAAGACCTCGCGCATCATCAGGAAGCCGCCGGTGAGGTTGTTGGCGACGACGGCGTCGAAGCCCTTCTTGCTGATCGCCGCCAGCGGCGCCGGGAACTGGCCGCCGGCGTTGTTGACCAGGCCGCTGACCGGGCCGTGCTCGCCGACGATGCGCGCCACGCCCGCCTTGACCGACTCCTCGTCGCGGATGTCGAACGCGATCGTGTGGCAGCGCCCGCCGTCGGCCGCGATCTCGGCGGCCACGCGCGCGAGCTTGTCGGGCGAACGGCCGCTGATCACGACGGTGGCGCCGAGCGAGGCGAGCTCGTGCGCGACGCAGCGGCCGATGCCGCTGCCGCCGCCGGTGACCCAGTGCAGCTGGCCGGCGAACAGGCCGGGGCGGAACACGCTGCGGTAGCCGCCGGCGGCGGGTGGAACGACGGGTTCGGACATCGCGGACGCGAAGGGCGTGACGGCGCGATTAGGCCCGGGGCTGACGTTAACGTCAACCGGCTGTCGCATTGGGGAATACGCGCATCGAAGCGTCAGCCGGGCGCGGCTACGATCGCCGCCGTCGCAATGCCTCTGGAGCCCGCATGGACCTGCAAGCCTGCACCGAAACGCTGCGCGCCCGCGTCGGCGAGGCGAGCGGGCTGGGCGCGACGCTGAAGTTCGACTGCGGCGACGCCGGCGTCGTCTTCATCGACGGCCGGTCGATCCCGAACACGGTCAGCAACGAGGACCGCGACGCCGACTGCACGGTCGGCGTCACGCTCGAGCACCTCACCGCGATGCTCGCCGGCGAGCTCGAGCCGGCCACCGCGTTCATGACGGGCAAGCTGCGCGTGCAAGGCGACATGAGCGTCGCGCTGAAGCTGCAGCGCGTCCTCTGAAGCGGGGGCGGGATGTCGGAAGCGGCGACGCCGGTGCGAGCGACGCGTCGCCGCGCCGGTGCGGCAGCGACGTCGGCGAGGGCGACGTCGAAAACCGCGCCGACCGCGCAGCAGGTCGTCGCCTCGCACCGCGACGAAGCCACCGGTGAGCTGTTCGGCATCGGCGAGCTGTGTGCCGAGTTCGGCATCTCGCCGCGCGCGCTGCGCTTCTACGAAGCCAAGGGACTGCTCGCGCCGCGGCGTGTCGGCGGCGTGCGTGTCTACACGCGGCGCGACCGCGCGCGGCTGGCGCTGATCCTGCGCAGCAAGGCGATCGGCGCGACGCTCGCCGAGATCAAACACTACCTGGACCTCTACGGCGCGCATGGCGAGGGCCGGGTGCAGCAGCTGAAGTACGTGATCGCGCGCACCGACGAGGCGATCGCCGACCTCGAGCGCAAGCGCGAGCACATCGAAGCCACGCTCGCGGAGCTGCGCGTGATCAACGCCACCGCGCGCGAACAGCTGAGCCACAAGTGAGGCCGTCGTGACGATCGAGGTCTTCGCGTCGCCGTGGATGCGCGAGGAGCACCGCCTGCTCGCCGACAGCGCGGCGCGCTTCTTCCGCGAGCGCTGGGTGCCGCAGGCGGCGGCGTGGCGCGAGGCCGGCATCGTGCCGCGCGCGTGCTGGCGCGAGGCCGGCGCGCAGGGGCTGCTGTGCGTCTCGACGCCCGAGGCCTTCGGCGGCGGCGGCGGCGACTTCGCGCACGAAGCCGCGATCATGATCGAGCAGTCCCGCGCGAACCTGTCGGGCTTCGGCGGCGCGCTGCATTCGGCGATCGTCGCGCCGTACATCCTGCACTACGGCAGCGACGAGCAGAAGCGCCGCTGGCTGCCGAGGATGGCCACCGGCGAGCTCGTCGGCGCGATCGCGATGACCGAGCCCGGCACCGGCAGCGACCTGCAGGCGATCACGACGCACGCGGTGCGCGACGGCGACGACTACGTGCTCACCGGCGCGAAGACCTTCATCACCAACGGGCAGCACGCGAACCTGATCGTCGTCGTCGCGAAGACCGACCGTGGCGCCGGTGCCAAGGGCACGTCGCTGCTCGTGCTCGAGACCGACGGTGCCGACGGCCGGCCGGTGGCGGGCTTCCGGCGCGGGCGCAAGCTCGACAAGGTGGGCCTGAAGGCGCAGGACACGAGCGAACTGTTCTTCGACGGCGTGCGCGTGCCGGCGGCGAACCTGCTCGGCGGCCGCGAAGGGCAGGGCTTCGTGCATCTGATGGAGCAGCTGCCGCAGGAGCGGCTGATCATCGCGGTGCAGGGCATCGGCGCGATGGAGCGCGCGCTCGCCGAGACGCTGGCCTACGTGAAGGAGCGCAAGGCCTTCGGCAAGCCGATCTGGGACTTCCAGAACACGAAGTTCAGGCTCGCCGAGGTGCAGGCCACCGTGCTCGCCGCGCGCGCCTTCGTCGACGCGTGCATCGTCGCGCACCTGAAGGGCGAGCTCGACGCGGCGCGCGCGGCGCTCGCGAAAGCCTGGGTCAGCGAGCAGCAGTGCAAGGTGATGGACGAGTGCCTGCAGCTGTTCGGCGGCTACGGCTACATGATGGAATACCCGATCGCCGAGCTGTACGTCGACGCGCGCGTGCAGCGCATCTACGGCGGCACGAACGAGATCATGAAGGAACTGGCGAGCCGGTTCATGTGACAGGAGTCTGCCGATGAGCGAGGCCTACATCTACGACCACGTGCGCACGCCGCGCGGCAGGGGCAAGAAGGACGGATCGCTGCACCAGGCCACGCCGGTGTGGCTGCTGCGCACGCTGCTCAAGGCGCTGCAGGCGCGCCACGAACTCGACACCGCGCTCGTCGACGACGTCGTGCTCGGCTGCGTGACGCCGGTGGGCGAGCAGGGCGCCGACATCGCGCGCACCGCGGTGCTCGACGCCGAGTGGGCGCAGACGGTGGCCGGCGTGACGCAGAGCCGCTTCTGCGCCTCGGGGCTCGAATCGGTCAACCTCGCCGCGGCCAAGGTGATGAGCGGCTGGGAAGACCTCGTGGTGGCCGGCGGCATCGAGAGCATGAGCCGCTGGGCGATGGGCAGCGACGGCGGTGCGTGGTTCATGGACCCGCGCATCAACGCCAAGCTCGGCTTCGTGCCGCAGGGCGTCGGCGCCGACCTGATCGCGACGATGGAGGGCTTCACGCGCGGCGACGTCGACGCGTTCGCGCTGCGCTCGCACCAGCGCGCGGCGGCCGCGCGCGCGGCGGGCCACTTCGCGCGCTCGATCGTGCCGGTGCACGACATCGCGGGCCTGCTGATGCTCGCCGAAGACGAGACGATCCGCCCCGGCACGACGATGGAGGCGCTCGCCAAGCTCGAGCCGAGCTTCGCGGCGATCGGGCAAATGGGCTTCGACGCCACCGCGCTGCGCAAGTACACCACCGTCGAGCGCATCGAGCACGTGCACCACGCGGGCAACTCGTCGGGCATCGTCGACGGTGCGGCGCTGATGCTCGTCGGCTCGAAGGAAGGCGGCGCGAAGGCCGGGCTGAAGCCGCGTGCCCGCGTCAAGGCCGCCGCGGTGATCGGCTCCGAGCCGACGATCATGCTCACCGGCCCGACGCCCGCGGTGCGCAAGGCGCTCGCGAAAGCCGGGATGGGCGTCGGCGACATCGACCTGTGGGAGATCAACGAGGCGTTCGCGGTGGTGCCGATGAAGACGGCGCGCGACCTTGGCGTCGACCTCGACCGCGTCAACGTCAACGGCGGCGCGATCGCGATGGGCCATCCGCTGGGCGCCACCGGCTGCATCATCCTTGGCACGCTGCTCGACGAGCTCGAGCGCCGCGACCTCGCCACCGGCTGCGCGACGCTGTGCGTCGGTGGCGGCATGGGCATCGCGACGATCATCGAAAGGGTCTGAAGGGTCGACCATGAGCAACGCGATCACGATGGACGTGGGCAGCGACGGCATCGCCGTCGCGACGATGGACCTGCCGGGCCGGCCGATGAACGTCGTCGGTGACGAGCTGATGACGGCGCTCGCGCACGTCGTCGAGCGCGTCGAGAGCGACGACGCGATCAAGGGCCTCGTACTGACCTCGGGCAAGGCCGACTTCTGCGCCGGCGGCGACATCGACCGCATGTCGAAGTGGCAGGAGCCGCGCGAGCCTTTCGAAGCCTCGATGGCGATGAAGGCGGTGCTGCGCAAGATGGAGACGATCGGCAAGCCGGTGGTCGCGGCGATCGGCGGCCACGCGCTCGGCGGCGGGCTCGAGATCGCGCTCGCGTGCCACGCGCGCATCGTGCTCGACGACCGCAAGCTCAAGCTCGGCCAGCCCGAGGTCAAGCTCGGGCTGCTGCCTGGCGGCGGCGGCACGGTGCGGCTGCCGCGGCTGGTGGGCATCCAGGCCGCGCTGCAGATCATGGGCGAGGGCGACGACATCGCGCCGGCGAAAGCGCTGTCGATGGGCCTCGTGACCGAGCTCGCGAAGAACCGCGACGAGCTGCTCGCGAAGGCCAAGGCCTGGTGCCTCGCGCACCCGAAGGCCAGGCAGCCGTGGGACGAGCCGAAGTTCCGCTTCCCCGGCGGCGACTCGCGCTCGCCGGCGGTGGCACAGCTGTGGTCGATCGCGCCGTCGGTGGCCGCGGCGAAGAGTTACGGCAACTACCCGGCGGTCACGCACATCATGTCGAGCGTGTTCGAGGGCGGCCTGCTCGGCTTCGACGCGGCCAGCGCCGTCGAGAGCCGCTACTTCGCGGCCTGCGCGATGACGCAGGAAAGCCGCAACATGATCGGCACGCTGTGGTACCAGCTCAATGCGATCAAGAAGGGCGCGTCGCGGCCGGCGAAAGTCGCAAAGTCGCAGGTCAGGAAGCTCGGCGTGCTCGGCGCCGGGATGATGGGCGCCGGCATCGCCTACGTGTCGGCCAAGGCCGGCATCGACGTCGTGCTGCTCGACACCACGCTCGAACTGGCCGAGAAGGGCAAGGCGCACTCGCAGCAGCTGCTCGACAAGGCGGTCAAGAAGGGGCGCACGACGGCCGAGCAGCGCGACGCGCTGCTTGCGCGCATCCGGCCGACGACGTCGTACGAAGACCTGGCCGGCTGCGACCTCGTGATCGAAGCCGTTTTCGAAGACCGCGCCGTCAAGGCCGACGTGACGAGGAAGGCCGAGGCCGTCATCGGTGCGGGCGCGGTGTTCGCGAGCAACACGTCGACGCTGCCGATCACGGGGCTGGCGAAGGCCAGTGCGCGGCCGACGCACTTCGTCGGGCTGCACTTCTTCAGCCCGGTCGACAAGATGCCGCTGGTGGAGATCATCGTCGGCGAGAAGACGTCCGACGAGACGCTGGCGCGAGGCTTCGACTACGTGCTGCAGATCGGCAAGACGCCGATCGTCGTCAACGACAGCCGCGGCTTCTACACCTCGCGCGTGTTCGCGACCTACGTGATGGAAGGCATCACGATGCTCAAGGAGGGCGTGCACCCGCGCCACGTCGAGCAGGCCGGGCTGCAGGCCGGCATGCCGATGCCGCCGCTGGCGCTGCAGGACGAGGTGAGCCTGAGCCTGTCGCTGCACGTGATGGAGCAGACGAAGAAGGACCTCGCGGCCGAGGACAAGGTCTACCACCCGCACCCGGCCGAGGAGGTGATCCGCCAGCTGTGCGAGATCGGCCGCATCGGCAAGAAGGCCGGCCGCGGCTTCTACGACTACGGTGACGACGGCAAGCGCCTGTGGCCGGGGCTCGCCGAGATGTACCCGCCCGCCGACGAGCAGCCGCCGCAGAAGGAGCTGATCGACCGCCTGATGTTCGTGCAGGCCAACGAGGCCGCGCGCTGCCTGCAGGAGGGCGTGCTGCGCTCGGTGGCCGACGGCAACATCGGCTCGATCTTCGGCTGGGGCTTCGCGCCGTTCCACGGTGGCGCGCTGCAGTTCATCGACGCGATGGGGCCGAAGGCCTTCGTCGAACGCGCGCGCGAGCTCGCGGCGCTGTACGGCACGCGCTTCGAGCCGGCGGCGATCGTCGTCAAGGCGGCCGAGGAAGGGCGGCGGCTGGCCGGCTGAGCCGCCGCCCGCGGGCATCGCGGCCGCCGCGGCGCGCGGTATCGTCAGCGCCGTGACCGCGCCCGCCGCCGCCCCGCTTCGCGAACGCTTCGACCGCGTCGACGCGCTGCGCGGCGCTGCGATGCTGTGGATGGCGGCGTTCCACTTCGCGTTCGACCTGAACCACTTCGGCCTGCTCGAGCCGCGGCAGGACTTCTACCGCGACCCGCTGTGGACGCTGCAGCGCACCGCGATCGTCAGCCTGTTCCTGTTCACCGCCGGGCTCGGGCAGGCGCTCGCGCTCGACGCCGGCCAGCCGGCCGCGCGCTTCTGGCGGCGCTGGGCGCAGGTCGCCGGCTGCGCGGTGCTCGTCTCGGCCGGTTCGGCGCTGATGTTCCCGGCGAGCTGGATCAGCTTCGGCGTGCTGCACGGCATCGCGCTGATGCTCGTCGTCGCGCGCTTCGCGGCGCCGCTGCGCGCCGGGCTGTGGCCGCTCGGCGCGGTGGCGATCGCGCTGCCGCACCTCGTGCAGCACCCGTTCTTCGACACGCGGTGGACGAACTGGGTCGGCCTCGTGACGCGCAAGCCGATCACCGAGGACTACGTGCCGCTGCTGCCGTGGCTCGGCGTGATGCTGTGGGGGCTCGCGGCGGGGCAGTGGCTGCTGGCAAACCGGCGCGGCGTGCTGGCGGCGGCCGTGCCCCGTTTCGCGCAGCCGCTGGCGGCGCTGGGCCGCTGGCCGCTCAGCTTCTACATGCTGCACCAGCCCGTGCTGATCGGCGCGATCCTGGCCTGGCGTTACGTGTCGTGACGTCGGTCACACCGGTCGTCACGGAAATGGGGGGTGAAAACCCCTCAAGTCCTGCTTCAGTGGGCCGATAGCTTCGTCAAGCCGTTTCCCCTCACGGTGCCGCCATGACCTTCTCGATCGCTCCACCCTCGCCCACCGGGCTCGCGCTGACGCCGGTCGCGCAGGCGTCGAAGGCCGTCACCGCGGTCGCGCCGGTCGAACCGGTGGCGGCGGCGCGGCCCCTGTCCACCGACGAGCGGCCGACGCGGCCGGTGACGCCGCTGTCGATGTCGCTGCACCTGATGCGCGTGCCCGCCTCGAGGCTCGCCGACGTCTACGCCGAGATGCGGTCGCTCGCCAACGACGCGCCCGGCACGCGCTTCGCACCCGCGCCGGCCGACGACGCAGCGGCGTTGCCGCTGCACCTGCGCGCGTAAAGGGACCACCCCCGCAGTGCCTTCGGCGCCGCCCCTCGAGGGGGCGGGCCCGGACCCGGAAGGTCCGGCGGACCTGTCGTGAACCTGCGGCGCGCGCGGCTACCATCGCCGCATGGCCGCCAAAGTGCTGTATGGATTCCACGCCGTCGGCGTGCGCCTGAAGACGGCGCCCGACAGCGTGATCGAGGTGCACGTCGACGCCACGCGGCGCGACGCGCGGATGCGCCAGTTCGTGCAGCGCGTGCGCGACGCCGGCATCGGCGTCGTCGACAGCGACGACGCGCAGCTCACGCGGCTCGTCGGCAACCCGCGTCACCAGGGCGTGGCCGCGCGCGTGAAGCCGCTGCCGCAGGTGCACTCGCTCGACGACCTGCTCGATGCGGTGCAAGGCCCGCCGCTCGTGCTCGCGCTCGACGGCGTGACCGATCCGCACAACCTCGGCGCGTGCCTGCGCGTGGCCGACGGCGCCGGCGTGCACGCGGTGATCGCGCCGAAGGACCACGCGGTGGGCCTGAACGCGACGGTGGCCAAGGTCGCCAGCGGCGCCGCCGAGACGGTGCCGTACCTGATGGTGACCAACCTCGCGCGGTCGCTCACCGAGCTGAAGGAGCGGTCGATGCGCGTCGTCGGCCTCGCCGGCGACGCCGCGCTGACGCTGTACGAAGCCGACCTGTCGGGGCCGCTCGCGTTCGTGCTCGGCGCCGAGGGGCCGGGCATGCGGCAGCTCACGCGCAAGACCTGCGACCTGCTCGTGCGCATCCCGATGAAGGGCGCGGTCGAGAGCCTGAACGTCTCGGTCGCGGCCGGCATCTGCCTGTACGAGGCGGTGCGCCAGCGCGGCTGACGCGATGGCCGGCGATGTGCTCGACCCCGCCACGCTCGCCGCCGTGCGCGCGCACCTCGACGCTGCGCGGCGCGTGTGCGTGCTGACCGGCGCCGGCATGAGCGCCGAAAGCGGCATCCCGACGTTTCGCGACGCGGCCACCGGGCTGTGGTCGACGTTCGACCCGGCGCAGCTCGCGAGCGAGGAGGGCTTCCGCGCCGACCCGCAGCGCGTGTGGGACTGGTACGCCGAGCGGCGCGCGGGCGTGCGCGCCGCGCAGCCCCACGCCGGCCATCTCGCGCTCGCCGCGTTCGGCCGGCGTCGCCCCGGCGTGCTGACGCTGGTGACGCAAAACGTCGACGACCTGCACCAGCGCGCCGGCTGGCCCGAGACGATCCGCCTGCACGGCGACATCCTCGCCGACCGCTGGCTCGAGCCGTGCCCACGCGGCCTGGCCTGCGACCCGGCCACTGCGTCGGCGGGCCGCCCGCCGCGCTGCACCGAGTGCGGCAACCTCGTGCGCCCGGCGGTCGTCTGGTTCGGCGAGACGCTGCCCGAGCGCGCGCTCGACGCGGCCGAGCGCGCCGCGCGCGCGTGTGACGTGATGCTCGTCGTCGGCACGTCGGGTGCCGTGTGGCCGGCCGCGGGGCTCGCGCACGTCGCGCGCCGCGCCGGTGCGCAGGTGGCCATCGTCAACCCTGACGCGAGCGAGATCGACGACCAGGCGCACTGGGTGCTGCGCGGCACGGCCGCCGGCGTGCTGCCGCGGCTGCTCGATACACTTGGGCGACCACCCTCGTAGCGCCTGCGGCGCCGCCCCGCGAGGGGGCGACGCCGGCGGACCGGCGAAACCGCATCCGCGGCGTCCGCTGGACGCGCAGCCGCTCACCCCCGTCGTCGGCGCCTCGGTGCCGACGCCGTACCCACCACGCTCTTGCACACCCGCCATGCCCGTCATCGCCGTCCGGCACCCCCTCGTCCAGCACAAGATCGGCCTGCTGCGCGAGGCCGACGTCAGCACGAAGAAGTTCCGCGAGATCACCGGCGAGCTCGCCGCGCTGCTCGCCTACGAGGCCACCGCCGACTTCCCGCTCGAGCCGCGGCGCATCCAGTGCTGGAGCGGCGAGATCGAGGTACAGCAGATCGCCGGGCGCAAGGTCACCGTGGTGCCGATCCTGCGCGCGGGGCTGGGCATGCTCGACGGCGTGCTGCAGATGGTGCCCAACGCGAAGATCAGCGTCGTGGGCCTGTCGCGCAACCACGACACGCTGCAGCCCGAGCACTACTTCGAGAAGTTCGTCGGCCACCTCGACGAGCGCACCGCGCTGATCGTCGACCCGATGCTGGCCACCGCGGGCTCGATGATCGCCACCGTCGACCTGCTGAAGGCGCGCGGCTGCCGCGACGTGCGCGCGCTCGTGCTCGTGGCCGCGCCCGAGGGCATCGCCGCGCTCGAGCGCGCGCACCCCGACGTGCGCTGCTGGACCGCCGCGGTCGACAGCCACCTCGACGCCAACGGCTACATCATCCCCGGCCTCGGCGACGCGGGCGACAAGATCTTCGGCACCAAGGACGCCTGAGCGCGCCGAGCGCACCCGGCCCGTGCACCCGTTGCCCGCGCCCCCGGCGGCGAGCGCCGACCTCGCGCCGGCGCTGCGCCGGCGCGGCCTGCTCGCGCTGTTCGGCTCGACGTTCTTCGAGCTGACGGGCTTCTTCATGTTCGCGCCGCTGCTGCTGTTCACGCTGAAGGCGCGCGGGCTCGACACCGCGACGACCGGCCTGTTCAGCGCCGCGCTGTGGCTGGGCATCGGCGCGGCGACGCCGTTCGCGGCGCGCTGGGTGCGCTGGCTCGGGCGGCGGCACGCGCTGATCGCCAGCGTCGCGGTGCCGCTGGCGACGCTGCTGGGCATCACGCTGAGCACGTCGCTCGCGCTGTGGGCGGCGCTGTACTTCGTCGCCGGCGTCGCGGCGGCGCTGCGCTGGATCGTCGCCGAGGCGACGGTGGCCGAACTCGCGCCGCCGCACCGGCGCGGGCGCGTCGTCGCGCTGTTCGAGACGATGGTCGGGCTCACCTTCGTGCTCGGCCCGGCGCTGCTGGCGGCGGTGGGTACCGACGGCGACGCGGCCGAGCGCTCGCGCTGGACGGCGATCGCGCTGGTGGCCGTCGGCTTCGCGTGGAGCCTCGCGCTGCCGCCGCTGGCGCCCGCCGCGCACGACGGCGCGACGCGGCTGGGCCTGCACGGCGTCGCCGACGCGCTGCGTGCGGCGCCGGCGGTGATGGTCGCCGGACTGGCCGGCGGCTTCTTCGAAAGCGGGCTGGCCGGCGTGCTGCCGCTGTACGGCCTCGCGATGGGCTTCACCGCCGCGGCCGCGGCGCTGCTGGTGTCGGCCAGCGGGCTCGGCGGCACGCTGATGATGCTGCCGCTCGGCGAAGCGAGCGACCGCCTGCCGCGCCGCGCGGTGGCCATCGGCTGCGCGGCGGCGACGCTCGCCGCGACGCTCGCGCTGCCGTGGGTCGGTGCCTGGCCGTGGCTGGCCGCGGTGATCGCGTTCGTCTGCGGCGGTGCGGGCGGGGGCCTGTACACGCTCGCGATGATCGAGATCGGCCACCGCCACCGGGGCACCGCGCTCGTCAACGCGACCGCGGTGCTCGTGCTGTCGTACACGGTGGGCGCGATGCTGTCGCCGGCGCTCGGCGCGGCGGCGCTGCAGTGGGCGCCGGGCTGGGGCTTTCCGGCGCTGCTGGCTGCCGTCGCGGCGGCAGCGCTGGTCGCGATGCTGCGGCGCTGAGAGGGGCCCCGGCGACGCGCCGCGCGGCCCCGTTCAGGCGGTGGCCGCGCGCCGCGCCTCGAGCTGCGCCTCGACGACGTCGAGCAACTGCCGCAGGTCGAGCGGCTTGGCCAGGTATTCGACGAAGCCGGCGGCGCGCCCGCGCGCGACGTCGGCCGGCATCGCGTTGGCGCTGACCGCCACCGCCGGTGCGTCGCAGCCCATCGCGCGCAGGCGCCGCAGCAGCTCGTAGCCGTCGCAGCCGGGCAGCTGGATGTCGAGCAGCAGCAGGTCGGGCGGCGCGCTCGCGGCAGCCTCGAGCGCAGCGTCGGCGTCGCCGGCGATCGCGAGGTCGATGTCACCGCGCGTCGCCAGCGCGTCAGCCAGCAGCCGCTGGTTCGCCGGGTGGTCTTCGACGTACAGCACGCGTCGCGGCCTTCCGCGCGGCGCCGCAGACGGCGGCGAGGCGGCGGACGCAGCGGCAGTTGCCGGTTCGGTGCCGGCCTCGGCGTCGGCGCGCGGCATCCAGAACCAGAACGTGCTGCCGCGTCCGGGCTCGCTGCGCACGCCGATGCGCCCACCCATCAGCTCGACCAGCCGCTTGCACACGCTCAGGCCGATGCCGGTGCCCGCGACACGCGAGCGCGCGGCGTCGAGCCGCTCGAACGGCTGGAACAGGCGCCCGATCTGCGCCTCGGTCAGCCCCGCGCCGGTGTCGGTGACGCGCACTTCCCAGCCGCCGGCGTCGCCCCCTGCCGCCGCTGGCGCGGGCGCGCACTGGGCGTCGACGGTCACCTCGCCGCCGCGCCGGTTGTACTTGACGGCGTTGGTCAGCAGGTTCAGCAGCACCTGGCGCAGCCGCGCGCGGTCGGCGTGCACGACCGCGGCCGGGTCGACGGCCACGTGCACCGCGACGTCGCCCTGCTGCGCCATCGGACGCAGCATCTGCACGCACTCGGCGACCAGCGCGCCGAGCGCGACCGGCTCGGGCGCGAGCCTGACCTTGCCCGCCTCGACGCGCGCGAGGTCGAGGATCTCGTCGATCAGCTCGAGCAGCTGGCGCCCGGCGCGCAGCACCTCGCGCACGTGCGCCGCCTGATCGCCGCGCAGGGGCGACATCTCGAGCAGCTGCGAGAAACCGAGCACCGCGTTGAGCGGCGTGCGCAGCTCGTGGCTCATCTGCGACAGGAAATCGCTCTTCGCGGCATTCGCGCGCTCGGCTTCACGCCGCGCCTGCTCGGCCTCGGCGGTGCGCTCGGCCACGCGCGCTTCCAGCGTCGCGTTCAGCGCGTTGAGCGCCGCCTGCGCCTGGGCGCGCTCGCGCTCGACCTGCAGCAAGCCGAACATGTTGACGCACGCCGTCATCAGCGGCTGCAGCGCCGGCAGCATCGAGGCGTCGTAGCCACCGGGGCGGTTGGCCAGCGCGATCAGGCCGCGCACCTCGTCGCCTTCGGTCAGCGGCACGCCCATGAAGTGGCGGATCGGCGGGTGTTCCGGCGGCGTGCCCGCCGCGCGCGCGTCGTGCGCGACGTCGTTGGCGACGACGAGCGCGCGCTCGGTGACGACGCGCCCGAACAGGTTGTCGAGGTTGCCGAACACCATGTCGCTCGGCGCGTGCCGCTCGAGAAGGCGTCGCGCCTCGGCCAGCGGGGCGGCGGCGTCGAGTCCGTGCGCCTTGACCGTGAGCCGCCCGTCGGGTGCGCGCAGCACCTCGCCGATGAAACCGTATTCACTCTCGGTGAGCGCGAGCGTCGCGGCGAGCAGCCCGCCGAAGATCTCGCCCTCGGGCGCGCGGGCGATGAAGCGCGCCTGCGCCTCGTTGATCGCGGCGAGCAGTCGCTCGGTGCGCTTGCGCTCGGTGACGTCCGTCGTCGTGCCGATCATGCGCTCGGCGCGGCCGTCGGCCGCGAACACGACCTGTCCGCGCTCGTCGACGATGCGCTCGCCGGCCGGCGTGCGCACGCGGTGCTCGACGGCGTAGCGGCCGTCGCTGCCCGGCGTCATCGC
The DNA here is from genome assembly GCF_022631395.1 of Calidifontimicrobium sp. SYSU G02091. NCBI lineage: Bacteria > Pseudomonadati > Pseudomonadota > Betaproteobacteria > Burkholderiales > Sphaerotilaceae > Azohydromonas > Calidifontimicrobium sp. SYSU G02091. The sequence continues at coordinate 17,639 of NZ_JALBGB010000022.1, read as the reverse complement.
GCGCTGCATCGCGGCGGCGACGCGCTCGCGGTCGTCGGGGTGGACGGCGGCCATGAAGGCCTCGACGCCGGGCTCGACGGCACCGGGCTCGTGCCCGAGCAGGCGGAATTCCTCGGCCGACCACGACGCGCGGCCGCTGGACAGGTCGAGGTCCCAGCTGCCCACGCGCGCGATCTGCTGCGCCTCGGCGAGCTGTGCCTCCTTGCGGCGCAGTTCGTCTTCGGTGCGCCGGCGCCGCTCGTTGCTCAGCGCCAGCGACAGCTGGTCGGCGACCTGGCAGGCGAACGCGATGTCGTCGGCCGGCCAGCGGTGGGGCCCGTCGAAGCGCTCGAAGCACAGGATGCCGGCGGGCGCGTCACCGCGCCACAGACCGACGTCGAGCAGCGCGCGGATGCCCAGCGGGCGCAGATACAGGTCGGCGTAGGCGGCAGTACGCGGGTCGGCGAGCGCGTCTTCGGCGGCCAGGACCTTCGAGCGGCGCAGCCACTCGAATTCGGCGGCGACGGCGTCGGCGTCGAGCGTCGCGCCGTGCTCGTGCACGCCGGTGTGCGAGGTGTACAGGTCGCGGCAGACGAGCGTGCGCGCGGCCGCATCGAACAGCCACACGCCGGCGCGCGGCGTGCCGAGCGCGGCCGACGTGCGCTCGGTGACGAAGGCGGCGACGGCCTCGACGTCGCCGTCGGCGACCGCCGGCAGCGTCGCGAGCTCGGCGATCAGCGCCTGGCGTGCGTGACTGCGCTCGAGCTGGGCCTGCGTTTGCGCCTGCCGGCCGGCTTCGCGCCGCACGAGCGCCGCCGCGACCGCGCCGAGCAGCAGCAGCAACGCCCAGACGGTCGCGTTGATCGTGCGATGGCGCGCGCGCTGCGCATCGAGCGGCGCGAGGATCGCGTCTTCCGACAGGCCGACGACGAGCGTCAGGTCGCGGTCCCCGAGCCGCTGCCAGGCGAACAGGCGCGGCACGTCGTCGACGCGGCTCGCCGCGCGGTACGTGCCCTGCGCCGCGGCGCCGGGGGCGAGGAACGGCCGGTCGGCCGGCATCACGGTGCCCACCGCACTGGCTTGATTCGGGGTGCGCGCGAGCAGCCGGCCATGGCCGTCGACGAGCGCGACGATCTCGCCCGGCGCCAGCTGCAACGCGGCGAGCTCGCGCGCGAGGCCCTCGGTGTCGACCGACAGGTTGACGGTGCCGGCGAATCGTCCCCCGCGGCGCAACGGCCGGTTGACGATGAACGTCCATCCTTCGACGAGCCGCGCGCGCATCGGCGCGCCGATGCGCAGCCGGTCGTCGCTGGCGCGCTGCTGCTCACGGAAGTGCTCGCGGTCGCCGACGTCCACGCCGAGCGCGCCGTCGACCGTCGCGTAGACGACGCGTCCGTTCGCATCGACCACCGACAGGTACGCCGCCAGACCGCGCGGCAGCGCGTCGACGACGCTGCGTGCGACGGCGTCGACCGCCGCGGCTGCATCGGCCGCGCCGCCCGCGGCGAGCCAGGCGTCGCGCACGCGCTGCAGCCCGACGTCCATGCCGCCGACGAGCGCGTCGATGCGCCCGGCCATCGCGCTGCCCACCTGCAGGCCGCGCTTGGCCGCGTCGTCCAGCGCCCGCGTGCGCAGCTCGTCGTCGGCACGCTCGGACTGCACCCACAGCGCGCCGCCGCCGCCGACGGCGAGCACGGCGATCACCGTGATCGCTGCGAGGTGGCGCCAGCGCAGCGTCATCGCCAGGCCCCTGCGCGCGGGCGTCGGCGACGCGGCAGCGCGTGCCGCTGACGGGGGCTGGCGGGCCGTCGTGTCATCGCGGGGCAGCGCAGGCGGTGTGGAGCGGAGCCTGAGTGTAGGGGGTGGGGCGCTCGGGCCGCCTGGGCGCTGCCCTCATGCGCTTGTCATCGCGGCGCGCTCGCCACGGGCTGGCGCTGCGCCCACGCGCTGAGGGTGATCGCCGCGGCCAGCCACACCAGTCCGATCCACGGCAAGGTGGCGTAGGCGGCGGCCGCCGTCGCGCCGGCGGCCTCACGCGCGGCCACCGCCGCGCCACCGCCGGCCGCGCCGATCGCCTGGCCGGCATAGATCGCCGACGTGTTCAGCGCGAGCAGCGCCGGCGCGAGGGTGGGCGCCGCGATGCCCAGCCGCGCCTGCTGTGCCGAGTTCGACGCGAAACAGCCCAGCGCCCACGGCACCAGGACCACCGCCATCGCGACGACGCCGCCGGCCAGCGGCCACGCCGCCATCGACACGGCGATGCACGCGAGCAGCCACAACACCGCGCGTGCGGCGCCGATGCGGTCGACGTGGTGCGTGAGCAGCACGTTGCCCAGCAGGCCGAAGGCGCCGAACCAGAAGAACAGCAGGCTCACTTCGGTCGGGCTCGCGCCGAGCACCTGCCGGTAGTACGGCGCGAAGTACGAGAACAGCGTGAACTGACCGGCGCCCGACAGCGCGGTGACGAGCACGATCGCCATCAGCACCGGGTGCGTGACGACGGCGCGCCAGTCGCCCAGGTTCAGCGCCGGCGGCCTCACGCCCGCGGGCATCGCGCGCCACACCCACCACGCGCCGCCGGCGGCCAGCGCCGCGACGAGCGCGAACGCCCAGCGCCAGCCGAAGGTCTCGCCGATCCACGCGTGCACCGGCATGCCGACCACCGAGGCGACCGACCAGCCGAGGAAGACGAACGTGATCGCGCGCCCGCGCTCGGCCGGCGGCGTCATCGCGCCGATCGCCGCGGCCGCCTGCGGCGTGAACACCGCGGCCGCGAGCACGGTGGCCGCACGCAGCGGCAGCAGCGCCGCGTAGGTCGGCGCGACGGCGGCCAGCGCGTGGCCGAGCGCGTACCACGCGAGCGAGGCCACGAGCAGCACGCGGCGGTCCCAGCCACCGACGAGGGCGGCCATCAGCGGCGCGCCCACCGCCATCACGACGGCGGCCGCGGCGATCAGCTGCCCGCCGAGCGCGACGCTGACGCCCAGCGAGCGCACGAGGTCGTTGAGCGAGCCGGGCACGACCATCACGCCGCAGCCGATCGCGAAGTTGCCCGCCAGCAGGGCCCAGCGCGTGGCCGCCGGCGACGGCGGCGCGGCGCTCACCGCATCACCTTCAGCGCATCCGGGTTGACGATGTTCGTCGGGCGGTTCTCGATGAAGGCGACGACGTTGTCGAACGCGGCGCCGAAGTACTTCTCGTAGCTGTCGAGCTCGACGTAGCCGATGTGCGGCGTGCACACCGCGTTCTCGAGGCGCAGCAGCGGGTGGCCCTGCAGGATCGGCTCGCTCTCGAACACGTCGACGGCAGCCATGCCGGGGCGCCCCTTGTTGAGCGCCGAGACGAGTGCGCCGTCCTCGACGAGCTCGGCGCGCGACGTGTTGACGAACAGCGCGGTGGGCTTCATGCGCGCGAGGTCGTCGAGCGTGACGAGCCCGCGCGTGGCGTCGACCAGCCGCAGGTGCAGCGTGAGCACGTCGCTGCTCTCGAAGAAGGCCTCGCGGCTCGCGGCGGCGGCGAAGCCGTCGGCGCGCGCGGCCGCGCGCGAGGCCTCGCTGCCCCACACCTGCACCTGCATGCCGAACGCGCGGCCGTAGCCGGCCACCAGCCGGCCGATCCTGCCGTAGCCCCAGATGCCCAGCGTGCGGCCCTTGAGCACCATGCCGATGCCGAAGTTCGGCGGCATCGACGCCGACTTCAGCCCCGACTGCTGCCACGCGCCGTGCTTGAGGTTGCCGATGTACTGCGGCAGCCGGCGCATCGCAGCCAGGATCAGCGCCCACGTCAGCTCGGCCGGTGCGGTCGGGTCGCCGACGCCCTCGGCCACCGCGATGCCCAGCCGCGTGCACGCCTCGACGTCGATGTGCGGGCCCACGCGCCCGGTCTGCGAGATCAGCCGCAGCCGCGGCAGCTTCTCGAGCAGCTGGCGCGGGAAGTGGGTGCGCTCGCGGATCAGCACCAGCACCTCGGCGTCGCGCAGCCGCACCGACAGCTGCCCGATGCCCTTGACCGTGTTGGTGAAGACCTTGGCGTGGTACGGCTCGAGCTTGGCGGCGCACTTGAGCTTGCGCACCGCGTCCTGGTAGTCGTCGAGGATGATGATGTTCATGGCCGGCGCCGATTGTCGCCGCAGCGTCGCGCGGGCGCCGGGGCGAAGCGGGGGCGGCGGCCGCCGCCGTCAGGCGTCGAGCGGCGCGAAGCCCGAGCGCGGCGCGCGCGTCGGGAAGTGGCGGTTCAGCCGCGCGAGCCGCTGCTCGGCCTCGTACTGGCTGTGGCGCAGCGCGATCACGTGGTACAGCGCCGGGCGCAGGTGCCACAGGTCGCGCAGCGAGCGCGCGGTGTTGATGCGCATCAGCACGTCGCCGGGCACGACGCTGATCGCGTCGTCGACGCAGTCGGCGATCGCGTCGGCGAACTCGGCGCGCACCGACGCGAGGCGGGCGTCGGGTCGCGTCACCGCGGCGTCGTGGCTGCCATGCAGCCACGCGCCGGCGCGGGTCCACCACGCCGGCCGCGCGGCCGGCGGGCAGACCTCGATGCGGCTGAACAGGCGGCTCGTCGCCGCGCGCGGTGTGGCGGGCACGAGGCGCTGGAGCAGGGCGGCAAGCATGGCAGCGTTATCGGCGCGCGGGGCGTGCGGCTGAAGTGCGGCGGAAGGCGGGTGGTTGCGATCTTCCCGGCGCGCGGGCCGCAGCGATCGCGCGAACAGCGCGGCGCGCGGGCGGCAATTCGTCACGCGGCGCCGGTGCGCGCCCACCGCCGGCACGCGGTCGTGCTCAGCGCTGCGGCGCGGCGGGCGCATCGGGCGCGCCCTGGCGCGCGCGGTACTCGTCGATCAGCCGCTCCCAGACGACCTCGAGCTCGTACGCGGTGGCGCGGGCGAGCCCCTCGAGGTCGGGAAACAGCGACGCGTTGGTCACGTTCATGCGGTACAGCGCGCTCATGGCCTGCGCGCGCATCGCGAAGGGCAGCACGATCTTGACGATCAGCTCGTCGGTGCGGCCGTAGTGCTGCAGGATGCGCTCGAGCGGCTCGTCGAGCACGCCGGGCACGACGAACAGGCCCGACTGCGCGACGAGGCGGCGGTCCATTTCGGAGGGTTCGCCGCACCACAGCACCGGCCAGCGGTTGCCGAGGAAGTAGCGGGCGTAGTTGCCAGCCACGCGCGGGTCGATGCGCTCGCGTGTGAGCGTCGGGTCGAACGCCGGCGTCGCGGTCCACAGCACCGGCGTGTTCAGCGCGTAGACGGCGGCGTCGCCGGTGGCGTCCTCGAGCGCGAAGAAGGCGGCCACGTACGGCGACTTCGTGAAGTCGAGCAGCCGCGTCGGCGCGCCGTGGTGCTGCATCAGCGCGAGGCAGCGCAGGTCGTCGTCGAGCGCGCTGCGGTCGGCGAGATGGATGTGCGCCTTGCGGCGGAAGATGCGCAGCGCGCGCTCCTCGCGCAGCGGCCACAGCGACTTGTCGTCGCAGTAGGTCTGCAGCCGGCGCGTCAGCGAGCTGACCAGCGGCCACTGCGCCGAGGTCTCGCCGCGGAACGCCCAGCCGGCCTGCGCCGACGTGAGGTCGACGAAATCGGTCCAGCGCTCCAGCCGGATCACTTTCATGCTTTCTCCCTTCTCCTGCAGGGGCTTCGCCGCGACCACCCGCCAAGGAGGTTACCGCGCGCGCATGACCGAGGGTTGACCCGGATGGTGCGACCCAGCGGCCTCGCGGAGCATCTCTGGTGAATCATTAATGAACTTGTGTTTCAAAAATGAAACATCAAAGTCTGTGGGCGCCGACCCCCGCCGTCGGGTCCTGACGACAGCGGCGACGCGATGGAATGTTTCGTCAACGTCGTCGGCACGCGCGTCGTCGATGGTGACCACGCCGCAGCGCTGCGCTGGTACGCCGACCACGTGCACCAGTTGCTGGCCTTCCCGGGCCTGCGCGCCGCTGCGCTGTACCGTCTGGCCGACGCTGACCCCGCCGGCGATGCGCCGCACATGCTGTGCGTGTACGACTTCGGCACCGCCGAGGCCTTCGACGCGTACGGCCGCAGCGACGTGTTCGAAGCCGCCGCGCGGGACCGCATGGCGTCATGGGGGCGTGACGGCATCGCGATCGCGTCGCGCGAACCGTACTGGCGCCTGTACCGCGCCGTATACGGCGACGGCGCTGCGGTGCACGGGCCGTGGCAGGTCCACGCCTGGACGGGGCCCGTCTCGACCGCGGTCGAGCGAGCGATTGCCGCCAGTGCGCTCGCGCGTGGCGCAGCGGCCCACGCGCTGCTGCGTGGCGCGGCCCACGGCGCGTACCTGAGTTTCGAGTGTGGCGCGGTGGCGCCGGCGCCAGTCCCCGAGCCGCTGGCGCTGGCGTGGCACGGCGCGTACGACGGCCTGTGCACGTGGACGCGATGAAGTGCGTCGCCGTGACCGGCTCTTCGACCCCGTGGCCCGAGCAGCCGTCGGGGCTTCTTGTGTCTTCCACGTTCAGGAGTCTGTGATGACGAACCGTCGCCGCATTCTGTGGGCCCTTGCCGCCACCGGCGCGCTGGCCGCTGCGCTGGCCCATGCGCCCGTGCACGCGCAGGCCTGGCCGAGCAAGCCCGTCACCATCGTCGTCTCGTTCCCGCCGGGCGGCGACACCGACGCGCTCGCGCGCGTGTTCGCCGAGAAGCTCGCGGCACGCATCGGCCAGCAGGTGGTGGTCGAGAACCGCACCGGTGCCAGCGGCACGATCGGCAACGCGTACGTCGCGAAGGCCGCACCCGACGGCCACACGCTGCTGTTCACGCCGAACACGATCGCCACCGCCACGCTGGTGCTCAAGCCGGGCACCGGCGCGGCCTACGACGTGCTCAACGACTTCACCCCGATCGTCATGATGGGCAGCCAGTCGCTGTTCGTCGTCGCCACTACCGCCAGCGGCATCCACAACATGGCCGAGCTCGTCGCGGCCGCGAAGGCGGGCCGGCTGCCGAACTACGCCAGCCCGGGCAGCGGCTCGCCGATGCACATCCTCGGCGAGATGTTCAACAAGTCGGCGGGCACGAAGATCCAGCAGGTGCCGTACCGCGGCAGCGGCCCGGCGATCACCGACCTCGTCGGTGGCCACATCCACATGATGTACACGACGCTGGGCCCGGTGGCGCCGCACATCGCGTCTGGCAAGCTGCGCAACCTCGCGGTGGCCGATGCGCAGCGCTCGCCGCTGGCGCCCGACGTGCCGACGCTGGCCGAGCTGGGCTTCCGCGACGCCGAGGTCGGCGCGTGGCAGGGCTTCATGGGCCCGAAGGGCCTGCCAGCCGACATCGTCGCCAAGCTCAACGGCCACTTCAACGAGATCCTGAAGATGCCCGACGTGCAGGCGCGCATGACGCAGCTCGCGCTGGTGCCCGTCGGCGGCGAGCCGTCGGTGCTGCGCAACCGTGTCGCGGCCGACCACGAGCGCTACGGCAAGGTGATCAAGGAGTTCGGCATCCAGGCCGAGTGACGTGAGCCACCCCCTACGCGCTTCGCGCGCTCTCTCCCAGGGAGGGGGGCAAGCCCGGACACGCAAGGTCCGGTGGACCTTGCGTGCCTGGCGAGCGGCCGGGCCGCAAGGCGCGGCGCGGCCTGCAAGGCCCGCCAGCGGACCGGCCGAGCCGGATCCGCAGCGGTCGCTTGAAGGGTTGCTCTTCATCGGTCGTGGGTGTCACGTCGCCGCGAGAAGCGAGCCGTCCGATGTCGGTTGACCCTCCATCCGACGACGGTCAGCCGCCGCTGCCGTTCGAGGCTGCGCGCGTCTATGCGCGCACCGTCACCGAGTGGGGCCGGCAGCCGCTGCCGCCCGACGTCACGGCCTGGCACGGCCTCGCCTACGGCGACCACACCGCACAGCGCCTCGACGTCTACGCGCCGCGCGGCGCGCGCGCCGCGCCAGTGCTCGTGTTCTGGCACGGCGGCGGCTGGACCAACGGCTACCGCGAGTGGGTCGCGTTCATGGCGCCGCACGTCGTGCGGCGCGGCCTCGTGCTCGTCGCGCCGTCGTACCGGCTCGTGCACCAGGCGCGGCTGCCGGCGGCGTGCGACGACTGCGTCGCGGCGCTCGGCGCCGTGCGCGCGCACGCGGGCGCGTGGGGCGCCGACGCGCAGCGGCTGTACCTGTCGGGGCACTCGGCCGGCGGCCACCTCGCGGCGCTGACCGCGCTGCGCGCGGGCGGCGTGCGCGGCTGCCTGCCGATCAGCGCGATCCTCGACCTGCACCACCCGGCGCCGCCGCCGGGCAGCCTCGAGGAGCGCGTCTACACGACGGTGCTCGCCGACCCCGACGACGACGCGGTGCTCAGCCCGCTGCACTGGACGCGCGGCAACGCGGTGCCGTTCTCGCTGACGGTCGGCGAGCACGACAGCGAACGGGTGCGTCACTCGAACCGTCGCATGGCCGCGCTGCTGCGGCTGCAGCCGGCGCCCAGCGAACTCGTCGTCGAGGCGGGGCTCGACCACTTCGCTACGCACACGGCGCTCGCCGACGGCGACCATCTGTGGTATGCGCGGCTGCAGCGGATGGTGACTGCGACGGTGTAGCCGGCGCCGCTGCGCGGCAGGTGCGGCGGCGCGCGGGCCGATGCAGTCACCGACGTACCGCAGATCTCGCCAGCGCCGTTTGCCCGCCTTTTCCTTTTGAGATCGGGCAATTCCGCTGTGGATGCACCACACTAGCCTTGGCCCGTTGTCTCATCGACTTGGGAGGGGCACCTCATGCGTCGCAGCAGATCCTTCGTTCTCGCTGCCCTCGCGGCTATGGCGGTGACCGGCGTGGTCGCCCAGCCACCCGGCAAGGGGCCCGGTCCGCAGGCTGGGCCCGCGGCCGCCGCGAGCGGTCCGGCTGCCTTGGCATCGAGACACGGTGCCGGGCCGCGCGCCCGCTGGGGCAGCGATTACACGCCCGGCTGGTCGCTGATGACGCCGCAGGAGCGCAACGAGCACCGCGCGCGTTTGCGCTCGGTGCAAAGCTACGACGAGTGTGGTGTGTGACCTATATGACGCAGCGTCGCGAGCAGATGGCGGCGCGCGCCAAGGAACAAGGCCGCCGGGCGCTGGGCACGCCGCCGCGCGATCCCTGCGCGCCGCTCAAGCGTTGAGTTCGCGGCGTTGCGCGGCGCGGTCCGGCACGGCGTGCTTCACGGATCCGGCGCCGCTGCATGCGCGCAGCCGGTCGGTGGGTGATCGCAGCGGCGCGGGCTCGGCCCGCGAAGTCGGCCGGCTGTGCGAGTGCGATGACACCTACCGCTGGATCTGTGGCAGTGTCGGGCTGCACTGAAGTCCAGCCAGCCGTTCCAGTGGGCCGCCAGCGCCGACTCGGTCTTCGAAAAACGGCATCGACCTTGCTCACCGATCGACGGGATGGGGCGTCAGCCATCGATGCGCAGCGACAGGTCCACCGCGCGCACGTCCTTGGTCAGCTTGCCGCTGGAGATGCGGTCGACGCCGGTCTTGGCGATCTCGCGGATCGACGCCAGCGTCACGCCGCCCGAGACCTCGAGCACGGCGCGGCCGGCGGTGAGCCGGTACGCGCGGTGCATGTCGTCGAGCGAGAAGTCGTCGAGCAGCACGTAAGTCGCGCCGGCGGCCAGCGCCTGCTCGAGCTCGGCCAGGTTCTCGACCTCGATCTGGATCGGCACGCCGGCGTCGAGCGCGCGCGCGCGCTCGAGCGCCGCGGCGATGCCGCCGGCCGCGGCGATGTGGTTCTCCTTGATCAGGATGCCGTCCCACAGCGCCATGCGGTGGTTCGTGCCGCCGCCCACGCGCACGGCGTACTTCTGCGCCTGGCGCAGCCCGGGCAGCGTCTTGCGCGTGTCGAGCACCTTGCAGCCCCTGGGGTTCGGCGACAGGCCGGCGATCGCGTCGACGTATTCGCGCGTCGTCGTCGCCACTGCCGACAGCATCTGCAGGAAGTTCAGCGCCGAACGCTCGGCGCTGAGCAGCGCGCGCGCGTCGGCCTCGATCGCGACGACCTCGCTGCCGGCGGCGAGCACGTCGCCCTCGTCGGCGCGCCAGCTCAGCGTCGCCGTCGGGTCGAGCGTGAGCACGCAGCGGTCGAACCACGGGCGGCCGCACAGCACGAGCGGCTCTTTCGCGTGCACGCGGCCCGTGACACGGCGTCCGGCCGGCACCAGCATCGCGGTCCAGTCGCCGGTGCCGATGTCCTCGGCGAGTGCGTCGCGCACGTTGCGCTCGATCGCCTCGTCCAGCGTCTCGTTGTGGTCGAACATCGTCGCGTCCTCCGATCGGGGCCGGGGATGGTAGCAGCGGGTGGCGCGCGCCTTGCCCGTGAGCAGCGTGCCAGCGCAGCGGGTCACAGCGCGCGCTGCACCTTCACCGTGCCGGGCTCGTCGTGGTCGCGCTGCACGACGAAGCCGAGCTGGCGTGCCAGTGTCAGCATGCGCCGGTTGCTCGCCAGCACGACGCCGTGCATCGTCTTGAAGCCCCGGCGCTTCGCGGCGTGCATCAGCACGCGCATCAGCAGCCCCGCCAGCCCGCTGCCCTGCCAGTCGTCGGCCACCGTCACGGCGAATTCGCAGCCGTCGCCCTGCGGGTCGGCGACGCAGCGCGCGACGCCGACCCACGCGCGCTTGCGGTCGCCGGTGGCGGTGGCGGCCAGCGCGAGGTGGCGCTGCTGGTCGACGTCGGTGAAGTACTTCAGCTTGGCCGGCGTCAGTTCGCGCAGGCTGCTCATGAAGCGCTTGTAGCGCGACGCCGTCGACAGGCCGCGCACGAAGGCCGCCTCGCGCGGCGCGTCGGCAGCGGTGATCGGCCGCAGCGTCACGCGGCGCCCCTGGCCCAGCCGCAGCGGGCGCCGCGGGATCGGCAGGGCCGCCGGCCGGGGGGGCTTCGCTGCGGTGGTGTCCGCCAGCGTCGTATGCCTCGGTATCGCATTGCCCGGCGAGGCGCGCTGCCGCCGGCGTGCAATCGCCGCGCGCTGGCGACGTACCGCGGCGGCGAGGTCGTCGAGCGATGCGTCGGGTGCGATGCGCGCGCCGTCCAGCGGCACGCCGAGCCGCTCGCCGACCGCGTCGAGGAGGTTGAGCCAGTCCAGCGAGTCGAGGTCGACCTGCGCGCGCAGCGCGCGCGTGGCATCGACCGCCGCCAGGTTTGCCTCGGGGGCCAGCGCCTGCAATGCCGTCAGCACCGCGGCGCGGTCGTCGTCGATCGTGGCGGCGCCGTCCATGCGGCACGCAGTCTATGCGGTACCCCGGCATCGCAAGACGACGACGCCGAAGACCTGATGGCCTCGTGCGCCACGGGCAGTGGTCTGGTGGCCAGCGCGCGGCAGTTCCCGCTCAAGGGCAGGTCTCTGGCGATTCGTTCACGCGCCGTCAACACGCACGAGCTGGCGCTGGCCGACACCCTGCGCGCGCTGCAGGGTACCGCGCGCACCTCGAGCGGCTGCACGACGACGCTGCGGTGCAGCGCACGGACCTGGGGCAGCTCGCGCGGCTCGCGGTGGGCAACCCGAGCCGCGAGCGCTTCCTCGCCGAACTGACCCTCGATCCGCCGCAGTCCACCAGCGACGAGGTGGGCGTGCCGCACCGCGACGACGACGGGCTGGTGCTGTCGACGATGTGTGCTGCCAAGGGCCAGGAGAGGGGGCGCGGTGGTCGTGCCCCACACCGTCGACGGCAGCGTCCCGTCGGACATCGCGACCGGCAGTGCCGCCGAGCTCGAGGAAGAGCAGCGGCGGCTGTACGTCGCGATGACGCGTGCGAAGCGCCACCTGGCCCTGCTCGGGGTCGCAGCGATTCCATGTCACGGCGCAGCACCGGTTCGGCGAGCGGCACGTGTGGGCGTCGCTGACGCGCTTCGTGCCGCCGTCGGTGGTGGCACGGCGTGTGCCAGCGCGGCCGTCGACCTCGCGCTGCGTTCTGATGCGCCCGCCTCAGCGCCAGGCCGGGTCGTGCGCGAGCCGCGCGGGGTCGAAGCGGTCGACTTCGTGCAGCAGCTCGACGAAGCGGTCGCTGACGTGGTCGATCACGGCGCGTCCCTTGTCGGCGCTGGCGCGCGTCGCGTCGCCGCAGGCGCCCAGCGGGTTCAGGTCCTGCGTCTGCCAGCCGAGCTTGCCGGTGTTCGTGATCGACAGGAAGCGGTGGTCGTCGGCGAGCTGCTCGGTCAGCGAGCGGAAGTGCTGCGCGCGGTCCATGCGCACGTGCTGCGGCGCCAGCGCGAGCATCACCGACGTCTCGAGGTCACCGCCGTGGATGCCGTGGCGCAGCTCGTGCGCGTCGAACATTCTCGGCGGCAGGCCGAGCGCCGTCCAGTTGGTGGCCACCACGACGACGCCGTGCTTCTCGCGCAGGTCGCGCGTGACGACGTCCATCAGGTTCATCTATCCGCCATGCGTGTTGAAGAACACGAACTTGCGCACGCCGCTGCGCACGACGCCGGCGGCCACCTCCATCCACAGCTCGATCAGCGTGTGCGCCGACAGCGTCAGCGTGCCGGGGTAGCGCGCGTGCTCGTTGCTCTTGCCGAACGGCAGCGTCGGCAGGAACAGCACCGGCAGCGCCTCGGGCAGCTTGGCGATCGTCGCCGCGACGAGGCCGTCGGCGATCGCGAAGTCGGTCGACAGCGGCAGGTGCGGGCCGTGCTGCTCGGTGGCGGCGATCGGCAGCACGGCGATCAGCCGCTCGCGCGGCAGCTGCGCGAGCTGCTCGCTGGTGTGGTCGGCCCAGTAGCGGCTGTGCCAGGCGGTCATCGGGAGCTCCTCGTCGGGCATTCGTGGCAGGCGGGCGGCGCGATGATCGCCGATCGGGCCCGCCGGCGGCGCGGGCGCCGCGCGGCTACCATCGCCGCCCATCATGCCGACGCCGCCCGCCGCTGCCGCCCCGACGCCGGGCGTCGCCTCGCCGCTGTGGCCGGGGCTGCTGCTGGCCGCCGGCGGCGCGATCGCGTTCTCGGGCAAGGCGATCATCGTCAAGCTCGCGTACCGCCACGGCGTCGACGCGGTGACGCTGATCATGCTGCGCATGCTGTTCGCGCTGCCGCTGTTCGTGCTGCTCGCGTGGTGGGCCGGGCGCGGCAGGCCGGCACTGACCGCGCGGGACTGGCGCGTCGTCGCCGCGCTGGGCTTCAGCGGCTACTACCTCGCGAGCTTCCTCGACTTCCTCGGCCTGCAGTACATCAGCGCGAGCTTCGAGCGGCTGATCCTGTACCTGAACCCGACGCTGGTGCTGCTGCTGGGTGCGCTGCTGTTCAAGCGGCGCGTCGGCGCGCGCGAGCTGGTGGCGCTGGCCGTCAGCTACGCCGGCGTCGCGCTCGTGTTCGGCCACGAGGCCAAGCTCGAGGGGCCGAACGTCGCGCTCGGCGCGGCGCTCGTGTTCGGCAGTGCGGTGAGCTATGCCGTGTACCTCGTCTACAGCGGCGAGGAGGTGCGCCGGCTCGGTTCGCTGCGGCTGACGGGGCTGGCGACGACGGTCGCGTGCCTGCTGTGCATCGGCCAGTTCGCGCTGCTGCGCCCGCTCGAAGTGGCGTGGACGGTGGCGCCGCAGGTGCTGTGGCTGTCGGTGCTCAACGCGGTGGCGTGCACCTTCGCACCGGTGATCATGGTGATGATGGCGATCGAGCGCGTCGGCGCGACGCTGGCGTCGCAGACCGGCATGATCGGGCCGATGAGCACCGTCGCGATGGGCGTGCTGATCCTCGGCGAGCCGTTCAACGGCTGGGTCGCTGCCGGCACCGCGCTCGTGTTGCTGGGCATGTGGATGCTGACGCGATCACGCTGACGGCGACACGGAACGGTCAACGAAGACGACGGAGAACGACGATGGATCTGGGACTGCAGGGCAAGTGGGCGCTGGTGTGCGCCGCGAGCAAGGGGCTGGGCAAGGGCTGCGCGAAGGCGCTGGTGCGCGAGGGCGTGCACGTGGTGATCACGGCGCGCGGCGTCGAGGCGCTCGAGGCCACGGCGGCCGAGCTGCGCGCGCTGAACCCGGCCGTCGACGTGCGCACGGTGGCCGGCGACATCACGACGCCGGCCGGGCGCGCGGCGGCGCTGGCGGCGTGCCCGCAGGTCGACATCCTCGTCAACAACGCCGGCGGCCCGCCGCCGGGCGACTTCCGCGACTGGGACCGCGACGCGTGGATCGCCGCGCTCGACGCCAACATGCTCACGCCGATCGAGCTGATCAAGGCCACCGTCGATGCGATGGCCGAGCGCGGCTTCGGGCGCGTCGTCAACATCACCTCGGGCGCGGTCAAGGCGCCGATCGACATCCTGGGCCTGTCCAACGGCGCGAGGAGCGGCCTGACGGGCTTCGTCGCCGGCCTCGCGCGCCAGCCGCGGCTCGCGTCGCGCAACGTGACGATCAACAACCTGCTGCCCGGCCCGTTCGACACCGACCGCCTGCGCGCGACGATGCAGGGCGCGGCGGCCAAGAGCGGACGCAGCATCGAGGCCGTGATGGACGAGCGCCGCGCGCTGAACCCGACGCGGCGCTTCGGCACGCCCGACGAGTTCGGCGCGCTGTGCGCCTTCGTCTGCAGCGTGCACGCCGGTTATCTGACCGGCCAGAACCTGCTGATCGACGGCGGCGCGTACCCGGGCACGTTCTGAGGCGGTCCTCGAAACGACGAAGCCCGCCGGCGGCGGGCTTCGGCTCGGGCGCGCGGTGGCGCTCAGCGCGCGGCCGTCGTCGCCGGGGCATCCGGCGCCTGCTCGATGCCGATGCCGCCGCCGCTGCGCGGCTTGGCGGCTGCGACGCGCTGCGCTTCGTGCATGCAGCCGTCGACGACGCGCTGCCCGAGCTTGGTGTCGATCATCATCGACTTGGTCGCGATCTGGACGATCAGCATCTGCCCGCGCACGTCCTCCAGACGCACGGCACCGGTGTGCGACAGCACCGGCTTCATCGTGTAGGTGCGGTTGCGGAACGACACGTCGAGGTAGCCGTCGTGGCGCGGGTTCATCGCGACGTTGAGCGTCTGGTTGAATTCGCACTGGTACTCGCCGTAGTACGCCATCGACGCGGCAGCCATCTGCTCGCCGCCGGCAGGCGGCAGGTCCACCGGCGCCACGGCGGGCGCCGGCGCGGCGCTGCGTGCGGGCTGGACGGCGATGCGGTTGGCCTTGGCCTGCGGCGCAGCCGCCTTCGCGGTGTTGCCCGCGCTTTGGGCGCAGGCCAGCCCCGGCAGGGCGAGGGCGGCGGCGGCGATCAGGGCGAGACGCTTCATCGATGGGCTCCCGGTGGCGCGATGGGCGCATTGTGATCGTGTGCGCCGGATCAGGTGAATCCGGATGTTGCGCGGCGGGCACATTTCTCGTTTTGGTCGCCCGGTGGCGGAACCGGCGCGGCGTGCGGCGTAGGCGTCAGGCGTCGGGCTCGAAGTAGGCGCGCCGCACCTCGGCGGGCAGCTGCGGGCCGCCGGCGTACGACGTGCGCCACGCGCGCTCGAGCACCTGCCAGAAGTAGCGGTAGCTGGCGCGGTCGTGCAGCGTGTCCATGTGGCTGATCGGCGCCCAGTGCGCCGCCTGCGCCTTGGCGATGATCTCGATCGCCTGGTCGACCTCGGCCGCGCTCGGTGTGAACGCGTCGATGATCGGCCGCACCTGAGCCGGGTGGATGCTCCACATGCGCGTGTAGCCCAGCTCGCGCGCGGCGCGGGTGGCGGCTTCCTGCAGCTTGGCCGGGTGCTTGAACTCGGTGACGACGCAGTGCGACGGCGTCTTGCCGGCCGCGTGGCAGGCGGCGGAGATCTCGAGCTTGGCGCGCACGACGAGCGGGTGCTCGAACTGGCCGCGCGCGCTCATCGCCGACTGCGGGATCGCGCCGCGGTGTGCCGAGACGAAGTCCATCAGCCCGAACGACAGCGACTCGATGCGCGGGTGCGCCGCCAGCGCGTGCACGTCGCGCAGCGCGCCGTGCGTCTCGACGAGTGCGTGCAGCGGGATCGGACGCTCGATGCCGGCGCCGCGCGCGACGTGGTCGATCGCCTGTGCGGCGGCCTGCAGGTCGGCCAGGCCATCGACCTTGGGGATCATCAGGTACGCGAGCCTCGCGCCGGCGCGCCGCACGATGACCTCGACCATGCCGAGAAAGGCCGGATGCGATACCGGCACGACGCGCGCACCGACGCGGCCGTGCGCGTTCAGCGGCGAAGTGACGAGCTCGGCGATGCGATGCGCCTGCTCGATCTCGCCACCCACCGGCGCGCCGTCCTCACCGTCGAGCGTGACGTCGAACACCGGCCCGAGCTCGGCCTGCAGCTCGAGGCTCTTGCGCATGCGCTCGGGCACGCCGGCGTAGTGGTCGCACACCGGCAGCGACGCCGGCCGTTCATGGGCACCGAACAGCACCTCACGCGGGTGGACAGGGGACGAGGCGGTCATCGGCGGGCGTGTCCTGTGGCGCGGGGTGGGGGGCCAAGCAATGCGGCCGGCAGGCTGCGCACCTGCCGGCCGCGGGCCGGGAGCGGGGATGCCGCGGTCAGAGCAGGTGCCTGACGCCGTCCTGTTCCGACAGCAGCTCGGCCAGCGTCTTGTCGATGCAGCCCTGGCTGAACTCGTCGATCGGCAGGCCCTCGACGATGCGGTAGTCGCCGCCGGCGCAGGTCACGGGATAGCCGAACACCACG
Source organism: Calidifontimicrobium sp. SYSU G02091 (assembly GCF_022631395.1). NCBI lineage: Bacteria > Pseudomonadati > Pseudomonadota > Betaproteobacteria > Burkholderiales > Sphaerotilaceae > Azohydromonas > Calidifontimicrobium sp. SYSU G02091. The sequence continues at coordinate 1,071 of NZ_JALBGB010000022.1, read as the reverse complement.
TCCTTCGGGATGCCGTACTCGCCGTTGCTCGGCACGCCCATCGTGACCCACTCGCCGTTCGTGCCCAGCGCCCAGTCGCGCATGTGGTCGATCGCGGCGTTGGCGGCCGACGCGGCCGACGACAGCCCGCGCGCCTCGATGATCGCGGCGCCGCGCTTGCCGACGGTGGGCAGGAACACGTCCTTGTTCCAGACGGGGTCGTTGATCATCTCCTTGACGGAGGCGCCGTCGATCGTCGCGAAGCGGTAGTCGGCATACATCGTCGGGCTGTGGTTGCCCCACACGCACAGCTTGCGGATGCTGGACACCGGCTTGCCGGTCTTGGCGGCGATCTGCGAGAGCGCGCGGTTGTGGTCGAGGCGCAGCATCGCAGTGAAGTTGCGGCGGTCGAGGTCGGGTGCCGACTTCATCGCGATGTACGCATTGGTGTTGGCCGGGTTGCCCACGACGAGCACCTTGACGTGGCGGCTCGCGCTGGCGTTGAGCGCCTTGCCCTGCGCGGTGAAGATCTGTGCGTTGGCCGCGAGCAGGTCGGCGCGCTCCATGCCCGGTCCGCGCGGGCGCGCGCCGACGAGCAGCGCGTAGTCGGTGTCCTTGAATGCCTTGGTCGCGTCGCTGTGCGCTTCCATGCCGGCGAGCAGCGGGAACGCGCAGTCCTCGAGCTCCATCATCACCCCCTTGAGCGCCTTTTGCGCCTTCTCGTCGGGGATCTCGAGCAGCTGCAGGATCACCGGCTGGTCCTTGCCGAGCATCTCGCCCGCGGCGATGCGAAACAGCAGGGCGTAACCGATTTGGCCAGCGGCGCCGGTGACGGCGACTCGAACGGGCTTCTTGCTCATGGTGGAGGCTCCGGAAGAGGGTGGACGCAGGGGCGCCGGGCGAGACCGTCGCCGAGGCGCGCAGTGTAGGCCCATCCGCCTTACACGGCGGCTTACAGCCGAGCGCCGCGCGCGGCCAATGACGCTGTCTGTTGTCTTATATAGTCGGCCCTGCAAAATTCATCTCGCGGCGCCGACGAGAAGCGCCGGACGTGCAAGAGTAGCGAGTCGATTCGCGGACGCTGCGAGCGCT
>NZ_JALBGB010000021.1:0-73864 GCF_022631395.1 Calidifontimicrobium sp. SYSU G02091 | reverse complement strand
CGATGGCCGCCTGCTCGTCTTCGGCCTCGACGAGCTGAAGCTGCAGCCCAACGGCGGGCGCGGGCTGACGCTGATGGACGTCGACGCGAAGGCACCGCTGGTGTCGGTGGCGACGTGTGCCGACCGCCTGGCGGTGTTCGGCAGCGGGCGCGGCGGCAAGGCGAAGGACGAGGTGCTGCGCGGCAACGCGCTCGAAGCGCACGTCGGCCGCCGCTCACGCAAGGGGCGCAAGGTCGAGGGGTTCGTGAAGGTGGTGCGGCTCGCCGCCGCCGTCGCGTAGGCCGCGGCACACGAACGGGGCCCCGGGGTGCCCGACCCGTGCGCTGCGGTCGCGCGGGGCACGCTCAACGGCGGTTCGTTCGCGACGTGCGGTTGCATGCCGCTTTGATCAAACGCTTTCATGGGCAGCGCACCGCCTTGATGTTGTAGGTCGTCCCGTCTCCTTCTTGCCAGACCGCGATGGCGGTGCCGCTGCCGTTTAACGCGACACGGGGCTGGTACACGTCGATCGTGGCGTTGGCCAGCAGCGTCGCCCCGCCCCAGCCGCTGCCCGGCGCATAGCGGTTGAAAAAGATCCCGAAGGTCGTCATGTGCGATTGCAACCACACCACGATCGCATTGCCGTTGGCGTCCATCGCGACGTCCGGTCGCCAGGCATCATTACCGGTCGGGCTCTGCAGCTGCTCGAGGGCGCCCCAGCCGCTGCCGGCGACATACCGGCGGGCGTAGATGCGTTGGCCGGCGCCGTCGTAGTCGTGCCAGACGGCGATCGCGTTGCCACTGGCATCGATCGCGACCTGCGGGACATCCAGGACGTATCCGTAGTTCGTACCGCTGTCGAGCCGTTGCGCCGTGCCCCAGCCGCTGCCCGGGGTGTAGCGAATGGCGTAGACGGGCGCGTCAACGACGTCATTGCCGTTGTTGATCCGATCTCTCCATACCACGACGGTATCGCCGTTCGCGTTCATGGCGATGTTGGCCGCGTCCGCCTCGCGCGAGAGCGCTTCGATCGGCTGCGCCGTTCCCCACCCGCTGCCTTGGGTGTAGCGGTTCGCCGTCAGGTTGTAAGACGTTCCGTTGCTCTGCGACCAGACGGCGATGGCGTTGCCGCTCCCGTCTACGGCGATCCGTGCGTTGTTGACACTGTCCGCGCCGTTCCCAATTCCAATGAGCTGCGGTGCGCTCCAACCACTGCCCGTGGAATAGAGTCTTGCGTAGATGCCGGCCCCGTTGATGTCGGACCCCTGCCACACGGCGATGGCGCTGCCGCTAGGCTCCATCCCTATGTCCGGGTTGCCGCCGATAGCGCCGTCGAGCCGTTGCGCCGTACCCCAGCCGCCGCCGGCTACGTAACGGTTGGCATGGATGCGGTCGTATTGGCTCGACCATACGGCGATGGCGTTGCCGCCGCTGTCCATCGCGATCCGCGGCTGGTAGGTGTCGCCCGTCATGGACTCGATGAGCTGGGCGGAGCCCCAGCCGCTGCCGGCGGTGTAGCGGTTGGCGTAGATGCTCAAGAACGTGCCGTCGTTCTGCTCCCACACCGCGACGGCGTTGCCGCTCGCATCCATGGCGATCTCGGGCACGCCGGCGTGGCCCGGGCCCGTTTCGATGAGCTGCGGCGCAGCGCAGGCACTGGGCGCGGTGACGGTCAGTGTTGCCTCTCGGCTGGTCGCGCTGCCGGCGCCGTTGCTCACGATCACGCGGAAGCGCGCGCCGTTGTCCGACATCTGCGCGTTGCTGAGCGTGTAGCTGGCGCCGTTGGCGCCTGCGATGTCGCTGCCGTCGCGCTGCCACTGGTACGACAGCGGCGCGGTGCCCGTAGCGTTGACGCTGAACGTGGCGGACTGACCTACGATCACGGCGATATCCGCGGGCTGCCCACTCGGTATGGCCGGCATCGTGGCGGACGCCTGCACGGTGACTGTCGCGATGGCACTCATCTGGTTGTCCGTGCCGTTCGTGGCGATCGCGAAGTAGCGCGCACCGGAGTCGGACAGCGCGAGCGCGGGCGTGGTGTAGCTGCACACGGTCTGGTTGCCGCTGCCCGTACAGGGCCCGCCCACTTCGGTCGCCGGTCCGCCTGGCACCTCGCGGAACCAGCGGATCGTCGGGGTGGGGGTCGCGGTCGCCACCGCGGTGAAGCTCGCGGTCTGGCCTTCGACCACCGTGATCGACTGGGGCTGCTGCGTGAACACCGGTGCGACCGTGGCCGCCGTGACGGTCAGCGTGGCGACCCTGCTCGTCACGCAGTTGAGCTGCACGCCGAGCTGGCTGCACACGCTCGCGCGCAATCGTGCGTCGTTGTCCGCAAGCTGCGCCGGCGCGAGCGCGTACACCTCGCCGACGGTGCCGGTGTCGGCCCAGGTGGCGCCGCCATCGTTGCTGCGTTGCCAGTGGATGACGAGCGTGTTCGGCGCCGTCGCGGCCACGCGGAACTCGGCACGGTTGCCGGCCGTTGTCGTGACGTCCTGCGGCTGCTGCGTGATCGTGGGCGTGCCCGGCTGCGCGGGCACGTCCGTCCGGTAGCCGGTCTCGATGACAGCGCTCTGCTGCCAGTTGTTGTGGGCGCGGCGACAGGAGAAGATGAAGCGCAGGCCGACACCGCCGGTCTCGCCGGGCCCGACCTGTGCCACATAGGTGTAGGTCGCGGTAGAGCGCTTGCTGTTGCTCGGGCTAGGGCCCAGGCCGATCGGCTGCTCGAGCACGCGCTGGTACGGGATGAACGCCGTGGGCGACGTGCCACGCGGCACGACCCGGCGATCGACCTTCAGCACGGCGGCGAGGCAATCACGCGCGGCGCTCATCGCGAGCGGATACGCCACGGTCGCAGGCTGCACCAGCAATAGCGACAGGCCGCTGCTGCGCAAGGCTTCGGGCGGCGTCACGGTGATGTTGCCACCGGGCTGCAGCGTAGGCCGGACGCAGGTGTAGGGATCGGTAGCGTCCGGGAAGCATGCCAGATGCAGGTCCGGGCTGATCGCGTACCAGGACAGCGAATGGCGCTCGATACTGGCATAGCCGCCGGAAAAGGTGGCGGGGGTGCCCTGCCACTCGCCGCCGGGCTCGGCCACGAGCACCACCGAATCTTCGGTCGGGCTCTGTCGGATCGGCAGCCGCAGCGTCACCGGCTCGGCGAAGCGCAGGCCGTGCGGCGTGACCTCGTAGATCGGCTGCCCGCCCTGCAGGTCGCCGGACAACGCAGGAGCGTCGCTGCTGCTGCGCGCGATGCGGATCGTGGTGTCGCTGTCCAGCGCACCGGCGGGCACAACCAGCTGCACCCCATCCGGCCCTTGCACGGTGCCGCCGGCGGCTCCAATCGTCGCCTGCCCCTCGCTCGGCTCCGGCGGTCCGTCACTGCCGCCGCAACCGGCCAACGTCAACATGCTCAAAACGGAAAGCGCCGCGACGCCTTGTCGCAGCCAGCGTGGGAGAGCCGGTTTCATCGCTCCGCCTCCTGTTCCGGTCCGCATCACAAAACCGAGTCCGCTTTCGACGCCGCCCTTTCTAGTCGGCCCTGAACCACTCGTTCCCAGGTTCACGCCGGCGCGCGATGCGGCGACGTCGCGCCGGTGGTCAGCATGATCGCCAGCGTGATGCGCGCGGCAAGGGCGCAGTAAAGCACCCGCAGGTGCGCCAGGATCATGCGCAGGTTGTACCCGGCGCCGCACAGCAGCGCGTGCATCGCACCGCCCAGTGCCCCCTTGAGCCAGTCGTGGTTCAACAGCCCGTCGGTCTTCATGTGTCCGATCACCGGCTCGATGGCCTGGCGCCGCTTGAACAGCTTCTTCAGCGAGCGTGGCAGCCGCCGGGTGTGGCTGACCAGCAGTCGCGTGCCGCAGGCCGCGTGCGCGCCGCGGTAGCCGCGGTCCACCACCGCGATCTTCGGGCGCACGTCGGTCAGGATCTCGACCTGCTCGAGCTGGCGGTCCACGGTGTGCCCGTCACAGAGGTTGCCGGGCATCGAGCGCATGCCCACGACCAGCCCCTCCTTGGCCGTCACCGCCACCGAGACCTTCACGCCGAACTCGTAAGGCGTGCGTGCCTTGCCCTTGGCCAGGCACTCGACCTCGGGCGCGTGTAGGGCGTACAGCTTGTGCTTGTCCTCGCGCCGCTGTGCGTGCAGCCTGCGTGCGATCTCAAGCTTGGTTTTCAAGGCCTCGGGCATCGCCTGCGCCTTGTGCTGCACGTCGCGGATCACCCGGCCCAGCCAGGTGCGCAGCTGCCTGATTTCGCGCCTCATGCGCTGGAACTGCGTCGCGTGGGCGTAGCACGCGGCCTTGTGCTCGCCATGCTTGCCTAGGCGTGCATAGCTCTGGCTCCGCTCGATGCCGGCATCCTTCGCCGTGTCGACGAATTGCTCGCTTGCGCCGTTGAACAGCCGGCCGTCGGCGGGATGCGCAATCGCCTTGGGCTGCATCGTCGTGTCCCGCACGACGGGCTCGAGGCTGCGTCGCTTGATGACGCCGGCCTTCGGTGCCATCACGACCTCGGTGCAATTTGGAAGGAATCGATATCGATTGGATCGAAATCCTGCAAATGCCACCATCGGCAGCGACCCCGAACAGCGAGTGTCTATGCGGTCCGGCAGGGCGGTTCAGGGCCTACTGCTTGGGGTTCTGCACAACACGAAAAGCAATTCCCTTGCCAGTGAGTAATCGAGTCATACAAAACAAAAACTTACGTGGATCACCCCGGTTTGTCGTTCGCCGGTGTGTAAGAAAGGTCGACATTCACGACCACCGGCCAGCGAATCGGGCCGCGCCAGTCACGTGCCGCGGCCGAGGCTGCACCTGATCAGGTTCCATGGCGTGCTGGCGCCGAACGTGAAGCTGCGCGCGCTGGTGTGGAGCACGACAGTGCTGCAGGGGGCAAGGGGGCAGAGCAGGCCACCTAAGCCGCACTGGCCAGCGAATGCGAGGCCGAACAGACCCGGGCGCGGGCGCCGCGCATCAGCTGGGCACGGCTGCTCAAGCGCGTCCTCGGCAGCGATATGCAGCACTGCCCGAACTGCGGCGCTGCGGAGCGTGGGATCATCGCCGCCACTCTGGAGCGGCGAGTGATCGAGAAGATCCTGACTCCTGACGCACCTCGGGCTGGATCCGCAACCGCCGAAGGGCCGGGCGCGCGAGGGGGCGCAAGAGTTCGCCGCCTGAACGGTGCCCACCCTGGCGGACACGTCACCATAGGCTGGAGCGCCGAATGTCTGAAGTTCCTATGCTCGACCGCACCGCGACGAGGGTGTCGCCCGGCGCCGGATACTCGTGGCCCCCGAGGCTACGGAGCACTGGCATGGCACAGTGGCGCAAGAAGACGCCTGACGAGGTCTACACCGCCGAAGAGATCGCCGCGCGGCTCGCCGACGAGCTGCCGGCCTGGACCTACGAGGACGGCTGGATCCGGCGCAAGTACCGCACCAGCGGCTGGAAGGGCACGCTGATGGTCGTCAACGCGATCGGCCACCTCGCCGAAGCGGCCTGGCACCACCCCGACCTGACGGTGTCGTACGCCTTCGTCAACGTCAAGCTGATGAACCACGCCGCCAAGGGCGTGACCGACAAGGACTTCGAGCTCGCGCGCAAGATCGAGGAGGTCATCATGTGGCGGCCGGGCGCGCAGCCGGGCTCGGCGCTCGAGGGCACGCCCGACGACCCGCGCTTCAAGTACCTCAAGTACGACTGAGCGCCGGGGCACGGCGGTTCGGCGCCCGCAGCAGCGCGAGCGCGCCCGCGGCGATGGCCGCGTACAGCGCGAGGCTGTAGAACTCGTACGGCACGCCCCACAGGTCGACGGCGGCGTCGATGCAGCTCGCACGCGCCTGGAACACGTCGGGCAGCCAGGCGTCGAGCCGCAGCGCCGCGATGAAGCGCTCGGGGAACGTGAACGCGCACGACTCGGTCTTCGCCGCGACCCGGTTCTGGTACAGCGCGGCGGCCACGCCCGACAGCGCGAGCGCGAGCGCCAGCGTCGCGGCGACGAGGCGGCCCGCCGCACCGCGCCACAGCAGCCCGAGCCCGCACGCTGCCGCAATGGCGACGAAGATCAGCCGCTGCAGCACGCACCACGGGCACGGCTGCATGTCGTAGACGTGCTGGCTGACCAGCGCGGCCGCCACGGCGCCGGTGGCGAGCAGCGCCCCGGCCGCGAACGTGCGCGTCGCGGCGCTCACCGCACCTGCGCGATCAGCTCGATCTCGACGCAGGCCCCGAGCGGCAGCTGCGCGACGCCGAACGCGCTGCGCGCGTGCGCACCGGCCTCGCCGAAGACCTGGCCAAGCAGCTCGGAGCAGCCGTTGGTCACGAGGTGCTGCTCGGTGTAGGTCGGCGTGCTGTTGACGAGGCTGAGCACCTTGACGATGCGCACGACGCGCTCGAGGTCCCCGTCGACGGCGGCCGCCAAGGTGCCCAGCAGGTCGATCGCCACCGCGCGCGCGGCGGCCTTGCCTTCGTCGGTCGTCATCGTCAGCCCGAGCTGGCCGACCCACGGCTTGCCGTCTTTCTTCGCGATGTGGCCCGACAGGAACACGAGGTCGCCGCTGCGCACGAACGGCACGTAGGCGGCGGCGGGCACCGCCACCGGCGGCAGCGTGATGCCCAGCGACTGCAGGCGGGCGTGGACGGACATGGCGGTTTCTCGATCGGCGATGCGGGGAGCGCATCGTACACGCGGCACCGTGACGCGGCGCGGCGGTGGTCGACGCCGGCCTGCCGCGGGGCGGCGCGGGCGCGGCGACGCGCCCGCGGTGGCGCCGCTCCCCACTTCGGATGGATGGGTGCGGCGCGCGCCGGCGGCCTAGCGTCGGCGCATGCGCGATCGCAGTTTCGCCGGCCTTCGGCTGCTCGGTCTGGGCCTGGCGTGGCTGGCCGGCACCGGTGCGCAGCTCGCGCGCGCCGAGGTGTGGCCCGCCGGGTGGGCGCTGCTGTTCGGCCTCGCGTGTCTGGGCGCGGCGATCCTGCTGCGACGGCACGCGGTCCCGTGCCTGCTGCTCATGGCCGCCGCGGCGTTCGGCCTGACCGAGTCGCGCGCCGCGTGGCGCCTCGCCGACGGGCTGCCGCCCGCGCTCGACGGGGCCGACGTCGAGCTCGTCGGCACCGTCGCGAGCCTGCCGCGGCAGGTCAGCGGCGGCGTGCGCTTCGCGTTCGAGGTCGACGAGGCGCGCTGGCGCGGCGAGCCGGTCGCGGTGCCGCGGCGCGTCTCGCTCGGCTGGTACCGGGGCTGGCACGACGCCGCGCTGCTGGCCGGGCCGCCGCTGGAGGTGCAGGCCGGCCAGCGCTGGCGCCTGACCGCGCGGCTGCGGCCGCCGCACGGGCACCGCAACCCGCACGGCTTCGACCACGAGCTGTGGCTGTTCGAGCGCGGCCTGCGCGCCAGCGGCTACGTGCGCACCGCGGCCGGCAATGCCACGCCGCGGCTGCTCGCGGTCGACGCGGCGCATCCGGTCGAGCGCGCGCGCCAGCGCGTGCGCGACGCGATCGCGGCGCGCGTGGCCGACCCCGGCGCAGCCGGCGTGCTCGCCGGGCTCGCGGTCGGCGACCAGAGCGCGATCGAGCGCAGCGAGTGGGACCTGTTCCGCGCGTCGGGCACGGCGCACCTGGTCGCGATCAGTGGTTTGCACGTGACGATGTTCGCGTGGGCGGCCGGCGGCCTGATCGGCTGGGCGTGGCGGCGCAGTGCGCGGCTGCCGCTGTGGCTGCCGGCGCCCGCGGCCGCGCGCTGGGGCGGCGTGCTGGCCGCCGCCGCGTATGCCGTGTTCGCCGGCTGGGGCGTGCCGGCGCAGCGCACCGTGTGGATGCTGGCGGCTGCTGCGGCCGTCGCGAGCCTGGGGTTGAACTGGCCTTGGCCACTCGTGCTGCTGGCGGCGGCCGTCGCCGTCAGCGTGGCCGATCCGTGGGCCTTGCTGGAGCCGGGCTTCTGGCTGTCGTTCGTCGCCGTCGCGCTGCTGATCGGCTCCGAGCCGGCGCGCCGCGCGGCCGCCATGCAGGCGGCGCCGTCGTGGCCCGCGCGCGCGGCCCGCGCCGTGCACGGTGCGCTGCGCACGCAGGCCGTCGCCACCGTCGGTCTGGCGCCGCTGACGCTGGTGCTGTTCCAGCAGGTCTCGCTCGTCGGCTTCGTTGCCAACCTGGTCGCGATTCCGCTCGTCACGCTGGTCGTCACGCCGCTCGCGCTGGCGGGCATCGTCGCACCGCCGCTGTGGGACGCCGCGGCCGCAGCCGTGGCCCTGTGGACGGCGCTGCTGGCCGCGCTGACCGCGGGGTCGTGGGCGGTCTGGACCGCACCCGTCGCGCCGTGGTGGGTGCAGGCCGGCGGGCTGCTCGCGGCCTGGCTCGCGGTGGCGCCGCTGCCCACGCGCGTGCGCCTGCTCGCACTGCCGCTGGCGTTGCCGCTGCTGTGGCCGGCGGTCGAGCGCCCGCCGCACGGCGGCTTCGACCTGCTCGCCGTCGACGTCGGCCAGGGCAGCGCGGTGCTCGTCGTCACGCGGCATCACGCGCTGCTGTACGACGCCGGGCCGCAGTACAGCCGCGACAGCGACGCGGGCCAGCGCGTGCTCGTGCCGCTGCTGCACGCGCTCGGCGTGCGCTGGCTCGATGCGCTCGTGCTCAGCCACCGCGACAGCGACCACGTCGGCGGCGCCGCGGCGGTGGTCGCGGCGCTGCCGGTGGGCCGGCTCGACAGCTCGCTGCCCGCCGATCACCCGCTGCGTGCGGCGCCGCTGCCGCAGCGGCGCTGCGAGGCCGGCCAGCGCTGGCAGTGGGACGGCGTCACGTTCGAGGTGCTGCATCCCCCGGCCGAGGACCACGACAGGGCGCTGCGGCCCAACGCGCTGAGCTGCGTGCTGCGCGTCGTCGACGCGAGCGGGCGCCGCGTGCTGCTGGCCGGCGACATCGAGGCGGCACAGGAAGCGGCGCTGGTGCAGCGGCACGGCGCCGCGCTGCGCAGCGACGTGCTGCTCGTGCCGCACCACGGCAGCCGCACCTCGTCGAGCGCGGGCTTTCTCGATGCGGTGTCGCCGCGCGTGGCCGTCGTGCAGGCGGGCTTTGCCAACCGCTTCGGTCATCCGGCAGCCGATGTGCTCGAGCGCTACGCCGAGCGCGGCATCGACGTCGTGCGCAGCGACCGCTGCGGTGCCTGGCACTGGCCGGCCGCGGCCGCACCGACCTGCGAGCGCGAGCGCCGCCGTCGCTACTGGCATCACCGCTTCTGACACCGGCGCCCGTCGCGCACGTGCCGTGCACCGCACCGGTGCGCGACGCACTGCACCGAACCGGTGCCCGTGGTCTGGAAGTTGCATGCCGGCCGCGCGGACACAGGGAGAGAACGGGTGGCCATCCACGTCGCGCTGAACCACGTCACGCACTACCGCTACGACCGTCTCGTCGGCCTGTCGCCGCAGATCGTGCGGCTGCGCCCGGCGCCGCACAGCCGCACGCCGGTGCTGAGCTATTCGATGCGTGTCGAGCCGGCCGAGCACTTCGTCAACTGGCAGCAGGACCCGTTCGCGAACTACCTCGCGCGGCTCGTGTTCCCCGGCAAGACGACCGAGCTGAAGATCACCGTCGATCTCGTCGCCGAGATGGCGGTCTACAACCCGTTCGACTTTTTCCTCGAGCCCGACGCCGAGCACTTTCCGTTCGACTACGAGCCCGGGCTGAAGCACGACCTGCTGCCGTACCTGGCCAAGCTGCCGCTGACGCCGCGCTTCGAGGCCTTCCTGAACACGGTGTCGCGCGAGCGGCGTCGCACGGTGGACTTCATCGTCGACCTCAACCGGCGGCTGCAGCGCGAGATCGCGTACCTGATCCGGCTCGAGCCGGGTGTGCAGACGCCCGAGGAGACGCTCGAAAAGGGTTGCGGCTCGTGCCGCGACAGCGGCTGGCTGCTCGTGCAGCTGCTGCGCCACCTCGGGCTCGCGGCGCGCTTCGTCTCGGGCTACCTGATCCAGCTCAAGCCCGACGTCAAGGCCATCGACGGCCCGAGCGGCGCCGAGGCCGACTTCACCGACCTGCACGCGTGGTGCGAGGTCTACCTGCCCGGCGCCGGTTGGATCGGGCTCGACCCCACCTCGGGGCTGCTCGCCGGCGAGGGGCACATCCCGGTCGCGTGCACGCCCGAGCCGTCGAGCGCGGCGCCGATCACCGGCGCGCACGACGAGGCCGAGGTCGAGTTCAGCCACCACATGGCGGTCACGCGCATCCACGAGTCGCCGCGCGTGACCAAGCCGTACAACGACGAGCAGTGGCAGGCCATCCTGAACCTCGGCCACGACGTCGACGCGCACCTCGCGAAGCAGGACGTGCGGCTGACGATGGGCGGCGAGCCGACCTTCGTCTCGGTCGACGACCGCGACGGCGCGGAGTGGAACACCGACGCGCTCGGGCCCACCAAGCGCGGCGTTGCGCAGGGGCTGGTGCACAGGCTGCGCGACAAGTACGGCGCCGGCGGCTTCCTGCACTTCGGCCAGGGCAAGTGGTACCCCGGTGAGCAGCTGCCGCGCTGGGCGCTGACGGTGGCCTGGCGCGCCGACGGCGAGCCGTGCTGGCACGACCCGGGCCTGTTCGCCGACGAGCGCGAACCGCACCACTACACCGACGCCGACGCGAAGCGCTTCATCGAAACGCTGACGCGCCGGCTCGGCCTCGACCCGAAGTACGTCGTCCCGGGCTACGAGGACACCTGGTACTACCTGTGGCGCGAGCGCCGGTTGCCGGTCAACGTCGACCCGTTCGACAGCAGGCTCGACGACGAGCTCGAGCGTGCGCGGCTGCGCCGCGTGTTCGACCAGGGGCTGGCCCACGTCGTCGGCTACGTGCTGCCGCTCAAGCGCGAGTGGCAGGTCGGCACGGCGGGGCCGAAGTGGATCACCGGCCGCTGGTTCGTGCGCGACGAGCGGCTGTACCTGATCCCGGGCGACTCGCCGATGGGCTACCGCCTGCCGCTCGACTCGCTGCCGTGGGTCAAGGCGAGCGAGTACCCGTTCCACCTCGAGCACGACCCGTTCGCGCCGCGCCCCGCGCTGCCGGGGGCCGCCGCGCTGCGCGCGCAGGCCGGCGGTCCTGGCTACGACGCGCACCAGGTCGGTCGCGGCTACGCCGAAGGCGGCGCGGTGGCGCTGCAGGGCCAGCCGTGGCCGGCGCTCGGCGAGGGCGTGGCGGGCGGCGAGCCAGGCGGCGGGTGGCCGATGGCCGCCGGCCCCCACACGCCGGTGGCGCCGCACCCGCGCGGCACCGACGCGTTCCCGCAGCGCGGCGAGAGCGCGTCGTGGATCGTGCGCACCGCGCTGTGCGTCGAGGTGCGCGACCCGCAGCGCATGAACGGCCCGAAGGGCGAGGCGCAGCGCGGCGGCAAGAGCGGGGTGCTCTACGTCTTCATGCCGCCGCTGGCGCACCTCGAGGACTACCTCGCGCTGCTCGCCGCGGTCGAGGCGACGGCCGCCGAGCTCGGCATGAAGATCGTGCTCGAGGGCTACCCGCCGCCGCGCGACCCGCGCCTGAAGGTGCTGCAGGTCACGCCCGATCCGGGCGTGATCGAGGTCAATATCCACCCGGCGTCGAACTGGGACGAGCTCGTCGACCACACCGAGTTCCTCTACGAGGCGGCGCACCAGACCAGGCTCAGCACCGAGAAGTTCATGCTCGACGGCCGCCACACCGGCACCGGCGGCGGCAACCACTTCGTGCTCGGCGGCGCGACGCCCGCCGACAGCCCGTTCCTGCGCCGGCCCGACCTGCTCGCGAGCCTGCTGACCTTCTGGCACAACCACCCGAGCCTGAGCTACCTGTTCTCGGGCCTGTTCATCGGGCCGACGAGCCAGAGCCCGCGCATCGACGAGGCGCGCGACGACCAGGTCTACGAGGTCGAGATCGCGCTGCAGGAGATCGAGCGCCAGCTCGGCGTGCACGGCCAGTCCGGGGGAGGGGCCCCGGACTCGTATCCCGTCCCGCCGTGGCTGATCGACCGCACGCTGCGCAACCTGCTGATCGACGTCAGCGGCAACACGCACCGCGCCGAGTTCTGCATCGACAAGCTCTACTCGCCCGACAGCCCGAGCGGACGGCTGGGCCTGCTCGAGCTGCGCGCGTTCGAGATGCCGCCGCACGCGCGCATGAGCCTGGTGCAGCAGCTGCTGCTGCGCGCACTCGTCGCGTGGTTCTGGCGCGAGCCGTACCGCACCGCCGGCGCGCAGCGGCTCACGCGCTGGGGCACCGGGCTGCACGACCGCTTCATGCTGCCCACCTTCGTCAGGATGGACTTCGACGACGTGCTGGCCGAGCTCACGCAGGCCGGCTTCGCGTTCGACGCCCAGTGGTTCGCGCCGCACTTCGAGTTCCGCTTCCCGCTGATCGGCGAGGTGGCGGTCGCGGGCCTCGAGCTCGTGCTGCGCCACGCGCTCGAGCCGTGGCACGTGATGGGCGAGGAGGGCGCGATCGGCGGCACGGTGCGCTACGTCGACTCGTCGCTCGAGCGGCTCGAGGTCAAGGTCACGGGGCTCAACGACAACCGCCACGTCGTCACCGTCAACGGCCGCGCGCTGCCGCTGCAGCCCACCGGGCGCGTCGGCGAGTTCGTCTGCGGCGTGCGCTACCGCGCGTGGCAGCCGCCGTCGGCGCTGCACCCGACGATAGCCGTGCACGCGCCGCTGACGTTCGACGTCGTCGACAACTGGCTGCAGCGCTCGCTCGGCGGCTGCCGCTACCACGTCGCGCACCCGGGCGGGCGCAACTACGACACGTTCCCGGTCAACGCCTACGAGGCCGAGAGCCGGCGGCTGGCGCGCTTCTTCCGGTTCGGCCACACGCCGGGCGCGATGAAGGTCGCGCCGGCGCAGCCGAGCCGGGAATTCCCGTTCACGCTCGACCTGCGGCTCGGGTAAGGTCGGCGCGATGACCCTGTCCGAGCGAGCTGACGCGTGAGCGGCCACCGGCTGCGGCCTGGCGGCCGTGCCCCGTCGTCGCGCCGACGCGCGCGCCGCCGCCACGCCGCATGAGTGCGCTGAACCCGTCGTCTGCCGCCGCACCGCCGACGGGCGGATCGACCTTCGCGGCGCTGCTGCGCGAGCCGGACGCGGCGCGCGCGTCGCGGCACGACGAACTGCACGATGCGCACGGCCGCCCGCGCGCGAGCTGGGAGCGCTTCTTCGACTGGTTGCCCGCCGATCCGGCGGCCGCGCGCGCCGAACTCGACGCGCGCGCCGCACAGCTCGCGCGCCAGAGCCGAGCCGACGGCATCACGCACAACGTCTACGGCACCGACGCCGGCGGGCGCGGGCCGGCGCGGCCTTGGCCGCTCGAGGTGCTGCCGCTGATCGTCGAGCCCGACGACTGGGCCGCGATCGAGCGCGGCATCGTGCAGCGCGCGCGGCTGCTCAACGCGATGATGGCCGACCTGTACGGCGCGCAGCGGCTGCTGCGCGACGCGCTGCTGCCGGCCGCGCTGCTGTTCCGGCACCCGGGCTACCTGCGTCCGCTGCACGGCGTCGTGCCGCCGGGCGGGCTGTACCTGCACATCGTCGCGTTCGACCTCGCGCGCGGGCCCGACGGGCACTGGTGGGTCGTCGCGCAGCGCTGCGAGAACCCGTCGGGTCTCGGCTACGTGCTGCACAACCGGCTGACGGTCTCGCGGCTGTTCCCCGAGGCGTTTCGCGAGCTGCGCGTGCAGCACATCGCGTCGAGCTACCGGCGGCTGCTCGACACCGTCGAGGCGCAGGCGGCGCAGGCCGCCGGCGGCGAGTCGCCGCGGCTGGCGCTGCTGACCTCGGGGCCGTACAGCGAGACGTACTTCGAGCACGCGTACCTCGCGCGTTACCTCGGCGTGCCGCTGGTCGAGGGCGGCGACCTGACGGTGCGCGACGACCGCGTCTACCTGAAGACGGTCGAGGGGCTCGAGCCGGTGCATGCGCTGCTGCGGCGGCTCGACGACCAGTGGTGCGACCCGCTCGAGCTGCGCGCCGACTCGACGCTGGGCGTGCCCGCGCTGCTGCAGGCGGTACGCGCCGGGCGCGTCGTCGTCGCCAACGCGCTGGGCAGCGCGTGCCTCGAGACGCCGGCACTCCAAGGCTTCCTGCCGGCGATCTCGCGTGCGCTGCTCGGCGAGGAGCTCGCGATGCCGTCGCTGCCGACCTGGTGGTGCGGCGAGCCCGCGGCGTGGCAGGCGGTGCGCGGCGCGCTCGACGACAAGGTCGTGCGCCACACCTTCCCGCGCCGCCCCGGCGCGCCGGCGTCGGGGGCACCGACGATCGAGGCGATCGAGGCCGACCCCGACGCGTGGACGGTGCAGGGCCGGCTCGCGTTCTCGCGCGCGCCGCTGTGGCGCGACGGGGCGATCCACACGCGCCCGGCCGGGCTGCGCGTCTACGCGATCGCCGACGGCCACGGCCGCTGGCATGCGCTGCCCGGCGGCATGACGCGCGTGGCCGCCGGCGTGCCGACGACGGTGTCGATGCAGCGCGGCGGCACGAGCATGGACACCTGGGTGCTGACCGACGGGCCGGTCGACCTGTTCTCGATGCTGCCGCAGCGGCTGGGCATCGACGACATCCTCGCGCGGCGCCGGCCGGTGGCCAGCCGCACCGCGGAGAACCTGTTCTGGCTCGGCCGCTACACCGAGCGCACCGAGCAGCTCGTGCGGCTGGCGCGCGCGACGCTGACGCTGATCGACAGCGACACCGATGCGCCGCCTGCGCTGCTCGACGCCGTCTCGGTGCTCGCGCGCGACAGCGGGCTGGCGCCGGCCGAGGTGCCGGGGCTGGCACGTGCGCCGGCGGTGTTCGAGCGCAGCGTGCTGGCCGCGCTGACCGACACCTCGGGCGCGTTCAGCATCGGCTTCAACCTGGCCGCGCTCGCGCGCGCGGCCGGCAGCCTGCGCGAGCGGCTGTCGACCGAGCACTGGGGGCTGGTGCAGGCGATGGGCGAGGACTTCCACGCCGCGTTCGCGCCGCCGCCGTCGCACCCGCGCGGTGTCGACGCGCTGCTCGCGCCGCCGCTGCCGAGCGCGGCCACCGCGCTGCCGGCGCTCGACCGGCTCGCGGTGCAGCTGGCGGCGGTGACCGGCGCGCAGAGCGACCGCATGACCCGCGACCACGGCTGGCGGCTGCTGACGGTCGGGCGCTTCATCGAGCGCCTCGTCGGCCTCGCGCAGTCGTTCGCGACGCTGCTCGACCTCGCCGCGCTCGACAGCGAAGCCGGGCTCGAGCTCGCGCTCGAGCTGTTCGACAGCACGATCACCTACCGCGCGCGCTACCAGCGCCACCAGGACCTGCTCGCGGTGGTCGACACGCTCGTGCTCGACGAGGCCAACCCGCGCGCGTTCGCCGGCGTGCTGCGCCGGTTGCGCATCGAGCTGCGCAAGCTGCCGGGTCCCGACACGCTGCTCGACGCGTGGGTCGCGCGGCTGCCCGCCGACGGTGCCGGACTGTCGATCGACGAGTTGCGCAGTCTGCACGGCGACGCCAGCGAGGCGGCGCTGCGCTGGCGCCTGCGGGCGCTCGCGCACCAGCTGGCGCAGGCCGGGCGGCGGCTGTCGGACGACCTGGGCAGCCACTACTTCGCACACGCCGGCACCGACGTGCCGCGCCGGGTGTGAGCCGGCGCCTGCGGGGGTGCGCGTGAGCGGGCGCTCGAACGTGCCGGCGGTGCTCGACGTCGAGCACGAGACGGTCTACCGCTACGGCACGCCGGTCGACTGGGCGCATCACCAGGCCTTCCTGCGCCCGCGCGAGGACCGCGGGCAGCAGCTGCTGCACTTCGCGCTCGACATCACGCCGCCACCGCTGCGCCTGACCGAGGAGCGCGACCGCTTCGGCAACATGCGCCACAGCTTCACCGCGGCCGGCGCGCACCGCGAGCTGCGTGTGCGCGCGGCGAGCCACGTGCGTGTCGATCCGCCACCGCCGATGCCGCCCGAGGACACGCCGCCATGGGAGCGGCTGCGCGAGCGCCTGACCTACCGCGCCGGCTGCCGCTTCGAGGCGGCCACCGAGTTCGCCGTGCCGTCGCCGTACGTGCCGCGCTTCGAGCCGCTGCGCGCCTACGCGCTGCGCTCGTTCGCGCCGCAGCGCCCCGCGGCGGCGGCGGCGATCGAGCTGATGCAGCGTCTGCACGCCGACTTCGCCTACGTCAGCGCGAGCACGACGGTCGACACGCCGCTGGAGGCGGTGTGGCAGTCGCGCCGCGGCGTGTGCCAGGACTTCGCGCACCTGCTGATCGGCGCGCTGCGCATGCTCGGGCTGGCGGCGCGCTACGTCAGCGGCTACCTGCTGACGCAGCCCCCGCCGGGGCAGGCGCCGCTGGTGGGCGCCGACGCGTCGCACGCGTGGGTCGCGCTGTGGTGCCCGCGCGGCGACGGCACCGGTGACGGCGATGGCGACTGGCTCGAGCTGGACCCGACCAATGCCTGCCTACCGGCAAGCGATCACATGCGCGTCGCGATCGGCCGCGACTACGGCGACGTCACGCCGCTGCGTGGCGTGATCCGCGGCGGCGGCACCCACCAGCTCGAGGTACGCGTGACGACGCGGCGCGTCGCCGACGACGCCGCGCCGCCCGTCGCCCCGAGGTAGGGCATGCAAGTTGCTTAAGGTGTGGCAATTGGGGAGCCCCAGGCGATGAGACCCGGTTTCGAAGAGATGTACACCGCCGACGGCGCGGTGCGCGACCACTACCGCGCCTACGAGCGCTGGCTGCGCGACCAGCCGCACGACGCGATGATGGCGCGCCGCGCCGAGGCCGAGATGATCTTCCGCCGCGTCGGCATCACGTTCGCGGTCTACGGCGCCAAGGACGAGGACGGCGCCGGGACCGAGCGGCTGATCCCGTTCGACCTGATCCCGCGCATCATCCCCGCGGCCGAGTGGCGCGAGCTCGAGCGCGGGCTGCGCCAGCGCGTGACGGCGCTCAACCGCTTCGTCCACGACGTCTACCACAGCCAGGAGATCCTCAAGGCCGGCGTCGTGCCGGCCGAGCAGGTGCTCCACAACGCGCAGTTCCGCCGCGAGATGATGGGTGTCGACGTGCCGGGCGGCGTGTATTCGCACATCGCCGGCATCGACATCGTGCGCGCGGCCAACGCCGACGGCAGCGGCACGTACTACGTGCTCGAGGACAACCTGCGCGTGCCCAGCGGCGTGAGCTACATGCTCGAGGACCGCAAGATGATGATGCGCCTGTTCCCCGAGCTGTTCGCGTGCCACCGCGTCGCGCCGGTCGCGCACTACCCGGACCTGCTGCTCGAGACGCTGCGCGCGGTGGCGCCGGCCGGTGTCAACGAGCCCACCGTCGTCGTGCTGACCCCGGGCATGTACAACAGCGCGTACTTCGAGCACGCGTTCCTCGCGCAGCAGATGGGCGTCGAGCTCGTCGAGGGGCAGGACCTGTTCGTGCGCGACGGCTTCGTCTACATGCGCACGACGCAGGGCCCGAAGCGCGTCGACGTGATCTACCGCCGCGTCGACGACGACTTCCTCGACCCCGCGGCGTTCCGCCCCGACAGCGCCCTCGGCTGCGCCGGGCTGCTCGACGTCTACCGCCGCGGCAAGATCACGCTGGCCAACGCGATCGGCACCGGCGTGGCCGACGACAAGTCGATCTATCCCTACGTGCCGAAGATGATCGAGTTCTATCTCGGCGAGAAGCCGGTCCTGCAGAACGTGCCGACTTGGCTGTGCCGCGAGCCGCAGGACCTGCAGTACGTGCTCGGCCACTTGGGCGAACTCGTCGTCAAGGAGGTGCACGGCGCCGGCGGCTACGGCATGCTCGTCGGTCCGGCGGCCACCGCAGCCGAGATCGCCGAGTTCCGCCGGGCGCTCGAGGCGAACCCGTCCAACTACATCGCGCAGCCGACGCTGAGCCTGTCGACCTGCCCGACCTTCGTCGAGTCGGGCATCGCGCCGCGCCACATCGACCTGCGCCCGTTCGTGCTGTCGGGCAAGAGCGTGCAGATGGTGCCCGGCGGCCTGACGCGCGTCGCGCTGAAGGAGGGGTCGCTCGTCGTCAACTCGTCGCAGGGCGGCGGCACGAAGGACACCTGGGTCTTGGAGGGCTGAGATGCTGTCGCGCACCGCGGACCACCTGTTCTGGATGGCGCGTTACATGGAACGGGCGGAGAACACCGCCCGCATGCTCGACGTCAACTACCAGATGTCGCTGCTGCCGCAGTCGGCCGACAAGGCCGAGCAGGGCTGGCGCGGGCTGCTGAGCATCTCCGAGCTCACCGGCGGCTTCCGCGAGCGCTACGGCGAGGTCACGCCGCTGTCGGTGATGACGTTCATGGTCAGCGACGAGGCCAACCCGTCGAGCATCGTCTCGTGCCTGCGCGCGGCGCGCGAGAACGCGCGCGCGGTGCGCGGCACGCTGACGACCGAGGTCTGGGAGACGATGAACCAGACGTGGCTCGAGTTCAACCGGCTGCTGCGCACGACCAGCCTCGAGCGCGAACCTGGCGCGATCTTCGAGTGGGTCAAGTTCCGCTCGCACCTGACGCGCGGCACGCAGGTCGGCACGATGCTGATGGACGAGTCGCTGCACTTCGTGCGCATCGGCACCTTCCTCGAGCGCGCCGACAACACCGCGCGCCTGCTCGACGTCAAGTTCCAGGCGCGCGACAGCGAGTTCTTCGGCAGCGCCAACGGCAAGGAGGGCCCGGAGGTCGACTTCTACCACTGGAGCGCGATCCTGCGTTCGGTCTCCGGCTTCGAGGTCTACCGCAAGGTCTACCGCAACGTGATCCGGCCCGAGAAGGTCGCCGAACTGCTGATCCTGCGCGCCGACATGCCGCGCTCGCTCGCCGCGTGCATGAACGAGGTCGTGACCAACCTGCGGCTGGTGGCCAACGCGCAGAGCCACGAGACGGTGCGCCGTGCCGGCCGCCTGCAGGCCGACCTGCGTTACGGCCGCATCGACGAGATCCTCGCGACCGGCCTGCACGCCTTCCTGACGCAGTTCCTCGATCGCGTCAACGATCTGGGCGCCGGCATCAGCCGCGACTTCCTCGTGCCCGTCGCGGCCTGAGCGCGGCGCGGCCGCGTGCGGGCCGTCAGCCAAGGGCCTGCAGCGTCTGCAGCGGCACGTCGACGCGGCAGCAGATGCCGCTGGGCGCGAGCTGGCGCCACTGGACCTGCCCGCCGAGCTGCCGCACCCGCTTGCGCACGCTGGCCAGCCCGAGGCCGGGTGACCAGGCGGCCGGGTCGCCGCCGTCGCCGTCGTCGCTGACGAGCAGCGTCAGCCGCCCGCGCTCGACGCTGAGCTCGATCTCGACGCGCGTGGCGTGCGCGTGCGCGATCACGTTGGTGACCAGCTCGCGCAGCAGCCGCGTCAGTGCCGACCACTGCGCGACGCCGAGTTCGGGCTCGCTGTCGTACGAGACCGACCACGCGAGCTGGCAGTGCGCCATCTCGAGCCTCTGGCCGAGGTCGCTCTTCCATTCGGCGGCCGCCTCGCCCAGGCGCCGGCTCGTCGCGGCGAGCCCGCGCGTGAGCGTTTTCAGGTCCTGCAGCGTGTGGCGCAGGTAGTCCTCCATCTGCGGCGTCGGCGCCTGGTACATCAGCGTCAGCAGTCGCGCGCCGATGTCGTCGTGCAGGTCCTGCGCGAGCCGGCTGCGCTCTTCGGTGCGTCCCTGCTCGACGGCGTCGCCGAAGCGCGTGGCGCGCCGCAACTGCTCGACGGCCCGGTCGGCCAGACGCGCGTCGTCGCGCGTGAACAACCGCCGGCCCTGCCGCGCGTAACGCAGCACAAGGGCGCCCGGTGCCGCAGCGTCGCCGTCGTGCGCCGGCAGCGGCACGACCAGCGTCGAGCCGGCGCCGAACACACGCGCGCGCCGCGGCGCGTGCCGTGCGGCGGCGATCTCGCGCGGCTCGAAGACCTCGGCGAGCAGGTCGCGCAGTGCGGCCGCGCCGTGACGCGGGTCGTGCTGCGTGTCGTGCGTGGCGCTGAGCAGGTGGTCGAGCAGGCGCTCGGCATCGGGCGCGCGCAACCCGGCCAGCGGTGCCTTCACCCACGGTCGCACGAGTGCCAGCGCGCCGACCGACAGCACCACCGCGGTGCCCAGCGCCGCCGCGTTCGACAGACCGAGCGCGCCGGCGCCCAGGCCGTGCAGCGCGCCGGCCGCCGCCAGCGCCGACAGCACGCCAGCGACCAACCATGCGCCGACGACGAGGAGGCCGGCGTGCCGGTGCGGATGGGGATGCACGGCGGCGGCATGCACGGCAGCCGCCGCGGTGAGCAGGTCCAGCGCCGTGTGCCAGGCGCCGAGCGTTGCGCCGAGGCCCAGGGCCGTCGCGGGGCCCGGCACGCTCGCGACCGCCAGACCGGCGAGGTGCATCGCCTGCGCCCCCGCGAGCACGACGTACGGCGCCAGCCGCAGCGCGACGCCGCGGGCCAGCGGGCGCCGCAGCGCGGCCGCTGAGCCGGCCAGCGCCAGCAGCACCGCCAGCGAGCCCAGTGTCCAGAACGCCAGCCCCAGCCCGGCGGCACCGCGCGCGGTGACCGTGGTCGCGATCGCAGCGCCATCGGCGAACTGCAGCGTCACCGTTGCGGTGGCGACGGCGTCGCGCCAGCGCCGATGCTGCTCGAGCAGTCGCTGTCGCGTCGCGCCGTCGGGGACCCAGCGCACGTCGTGCTGCAGCAGCAGCGCATCGACTGCCACCACGCGGCCGTCGCGGCCGACGATCCCGACCACCGCCTGGCCGGCGCGCACCGCCAGCGCCGGGTCGGCCGCGGCGTGCAGCACGAGCGCGCCATCCTCACCGGCGCGCCAGTCGGCGGCCACCCAGGCATCGTCGCCGAGCGCTCGGGCGAGCAGCAGCAGCGCGAGCGCCAGCGCCAGCGCGATCAGCGCCAGCAGGCGCCACCGCCAGCCGTCCCAGCGCGAGATGCGGCGTGGCGGCGCGTCGGCAGCCGTCGGCGCGACGGCTTCGGGCGCAGCGGAGAGGGGGGGCAGGCGGGCGGCCATCGCCGCGGCGGATCAGACGAGGCCGTGCTTGGTCGCGAGCACGGCGGCTTCGGCGCGGCTGGAGACGTCGAGCTTGCGGTAGATCGACTTGATGTGGTCGTTCACGGTGAACCACTTGATGCCCATCAGGCTCGCGATCTCCTTGATCGTGAAGCCCTTGCTCAAGTAGGTCAGCACCTCGGTCTCGCGCGGCGTTAGCCGCTCGTGCTCGGGCAGTGCCTCGAGCGGCACCGGGCGGCTGACGGGGCCCGATGCCGCCGTCAGGCCCGCGGCGGCGGCGCTCGCGCCGTCGGCTGCGCCGGCGCGGAAGTGCAGCAGCAGCCGGCGCGCGATCGCCGGCGACAGCGGGGGCTGGCCGCGCACGATCTTCTGCAGTTCCTCGACGAGCACCTCGAAGCGGTCTTCTTTCAGCAGGTAACCGTCGGCGCCGCACTGCAGCGCGGGGAACAGGTGATCGTCGTCGGAGTACAGCGTCGTGACGATCTTGGTCGCCGGGTAGTGGCGCAGCGCCGACAGCAGGTCGAGACCGTTGCCGTCGGGCAACTCGAGGTCGACGAAGATCAGCTTGAACGGATCGGCGCCGTGCAGCCCGTCGCCGCCGCCGGCGAGCTGCACGTGGTGCCGCGCGGCCTCGAGGTCGCCGGCCTCGGTGATCGTCATCGTGTCGCTGAAACTCTCGCGCACGACGCGCGCGAGGAAGCCGCGCGCGACCGGGTTGTCTTCGACGATCAGGACCTTGACGGCCATGCGGCGTCCCCTCCGGAGCCCCGTCTCGCCGCGTCGTGCGGCCCCAACGGACGGGCGCTCAGTCTGCGCGACGCACTTTAGCGCACGCATCCCCCTTCGGAGCGTGCGCGGCGCGCGACCGACGGCGCTGGCGGCCGCTGCGGTCAGTCGTTGACGAGCAGCAGCTTGCCGCGCACGTCGCGTGCCGCCATGCGTGCGTAAGCCTGCGGCAGCGCCGACATCGGCAGGCGGCTGTCGATGACGGGCCGGATGCGGCCTTGCGCGTACCACTGCGCGAGCTCGCGCAGTTCCTGCGCGAAGGCCTGCGGCTCGCGGCGCACGAAGTCGCCCCAGAACACACCGACCAGCGACGCGCCCTTGAGCAGCGCGAGGTTCCACGGCAGCGCCGGGATCGTACCGGCCGCGAAGCCGACGACGAGGTAGCGCCCGCGCCAGGCGAGCGAGCGGAACGCCGGGTCGGCCAGCTCGCCGCCGACCGGGTCATAGACGACGTCGACGCCCTTCCCGCCAGTGATCTCCTTGACGCGCTCGCGCAGGTTCTCGCGGCCGTAGGCGATCGTTTCGTCGGCGCCGAGCGCGCGGCAGCGCGCACACTTGTCGTCGCTCGACGCGGCCGCGATCACGCGTGCGCCCACCGCCTTGGCGATCTGCAGCGCCGCGGTACCGACGCCGCCGGCCGCACCGAGCACGAGCACCGTCTCGCCGGGCTGCAGCCGTGCGCGGTCGAGCAGCGCGTGGTGCGAGGTGCCGTAGGTGAACGCAAACGCAGCGCCGTGCTCGACCTCGAAGCCCGTTGGCAGCGGGATCAGCTGCGACGCGTCGACGCAGGCGTGCGTGGCGAAGCCGCCGCTGTTGCCGATCACTGCGACGGCGGTGCCGGGCGCGACGTTCGTGACGCCGTCGCCGACGGCCTCGACGTGGCCGGCGAACTCGCTGCCGGGCACGAACGGCAGCGGCGGCTTGAACTGGTACTTGCCCTCGACGACGAGCAGGTCGGGGAAGTTCAGGCTCGCCGCGCGGATCGCGATGCGGACTTGGCCGGGCTGCGGTTGCGGCGTCGGCAGCTCGCGCCACTTCAGCGCGCCGACGCCGTCGAGCGATTCGCACAGCCAGGCCTTCATCGTCGATCTCCTCGGTGTTCTCGGGTGCGCGGATGATAGGCAGCCCGTGCCCGTGCGCCGTCGCCTGCGCGACGCCTCCTACAATGCGCGGCGATGCGCATCCTCATTGCCAACGACGACGGCTACCTCGCGCCCGGTCTGGCCGCCCTCGTCGAGGCGGTGCGCGGACTCGGCGAGATCGACGTCGTCGCTCCCGAGCAGAACGCCAGCGGCACGTCGAATGCGCTGACGCTCAACCGCCCGCTGAGCGTGTTCCACGCCGCCAGCGGCGCACAGGTCGTCAACGGCACGCCGTCGGACTGCGTGCACGTCGCGCTGACGGGGCTACTGCCGCACCGCCCGGACCTCGTGCTGTCGGGCATCAACAACGGCGCCAACATGGGCGACGACACGCTGTACTCGGGCACCGTCGCCGCCGCGATGGAAGGGTATCTCTTCGGCATCCCGGCGATCGCCTTCTCGCTCGTCGAGAAGGGCTGGAAGCATCTGGACGCGGCCGCGCGCGTCGCGCGCCAGGTCGTCGAGCAGGTGCTCGCGGCACCGCCGTCGGGGCCGTGGCTGCTCAACGTCAACATCCCGGCGCGCGCCGACGCCGATCGCCTGCCGCGCCAGATCACGCGGCTGGGCCGCCGGCACGCGAGCGAGCCGGTGATCCGGCAGGTGAACCCGCGCGGCGAGACGATCTACTGGATCGGCCCGGCCGGCGACGCACGCGAAGGCGGCGAGGGCACCGACTTCTTCGCCGTCGCGAGCGGGCGCGTGTCGGTCACACCGCTGCAGGTCGATCTGACCGACCACGCGGCGCTGCCCAGCTGGCGCACGCTGCTCGAGGCGGCGCGGTGAGCGGCCGCCCGCCGCGTTTCCCGCTGTCGCTCGAGCGCGTGGCCCCCGCGTCGGCGGCGCCGGTCGCGCACCGGCCCCAACGTCTGTTGGCCGAGGCGAGCAAGGACGCCCGCCGCCAGCGCTCGCCGAGCGGTGTCGGGCTCGACTCGGCCGGCGTGCGCTCTCGCATGGTGCAGCGGCTGCAGGCCGGCGGCGTGCGTCACGTGGCGGTGCTGCAGGCCTTTGCCGACGTGCCGCGCCACCACTTCGTCGACAGTGCGCTGGTGCCGCAGGCGTACGAAGACACCGCGCTGCCGATCGGCCACGGCCAGACGATCTCGAAGCCGTCGGTGATCGCGCGCATGCTCGAACTGCTGCTCGAGGGCCGGCCGGCCGGCGCGACGGCGCCGCTCGGGCGCACGCTCGAGATCGGCACCGGCTGCGGCTACCAGGCCGCGCTGCTCTCGCGGCTGGCGCGCCACGTCGTGTCGGTCGAGCGGCTGCGGCCGCTGCACGAACTCGCGCGCGAGCGTCTGGCGGCGTGGCCGCGCGCGAACCTGCGCCTCGTCTGGGGCGACGGCATGCTCGGCCACGCGCCGAACGCGCCGTACGACAGCATCATCGCCGCCGCGGGCGGTGACGACCTGCCGAGCGCGTGGCTCGATCAGCTTGCCGTCGGCGGGCGGCTCGTCGCGCCGGTGCGTGCCGCCGACGGGCGCGGGCAGACGCTCGTCGTCGTCGAGCGCCATGCCACGGGTCTGCAACGCCGCCTTCACGAGGCGGTGCAGTTCGTCCCCCTAAAATCCGGCGTCGCCTGAATGCTCGACGCGCTGGTCAACGCACTCGGATGATGGATCTCTCGCGCAGCGGTGGGCGACTGACCGCCGTCACGATCGTCGCGGCGCTGCTGACGGCCTGTGCCGCACCGCGGCCGGCGCCGGTGGAATCGCGCTCGCCGGTGCTGCGGCCCGAGCTGCCCGCCGCACCTTCGACGCAAACGCCGACGGTTGCCGCGCCGCAGGCCAAGCCCGGCGAGTACGTCGTCAAGCCGGGCGACACGCTGATCCGCATCGGGCTCGAGACGGGCCAGAACTGGCGCGACATCGTGCGCTGGAACAATCTCGAGAACCCGAACGTGATCGAGGTCGGGCAGGTGCTGCGCGTCGTTCCGCCTCCCGGCGAGGCGACGGTGGCGCCGGTGCGTCCGGCTGCCGGCGTCGCCGAGGTGCGCCCGATCGAGCCGCGCGCGGCCGCGCCGGCGTCGTCGCCGGCGGCAGCCACGGCCGTCACGCAGCCGGTCGGCCCGTCGCCGGCTGCGGCGCCAGCCACGGCGGTGGCCGCAGTGCCGGCGCCCAACAATGCCGCGCCGGTGGCGCCCACCGCCGCCGCACCCGCGCCGGCACCGGCAGCCGCGCGCGACCCCGACGAGGACATTGCATGGGGCTGGCCGGCCGCGGGCCCGGTCGTCACGGCGTTCGACGAGACGCGCAACAAGGGCATCGCGATCACCGGCCGCGCCGGTGACCCGGTGCTCGCGGCGGCCGACGGCCGCGTCGTCTACGCCGGCGCGGGCCTGCGCGGCTACGGCAACCTCGTGATCGTCAAGCACAACAACACCTACCTCAGCGCCTACGCGCACAACCAGACCCTGCTGGTCAAGGAAGACCAGGCGGTGCGGCGCGGCCAGAAGATCGCCGAGATGGGGTCGACCGACGCCGACCGCGTGCAGCTGCACTTCGAGATCCGGCGCCAGGGTCGCCCGGTCGATCCGGCGCGGCTGCTGCCGCCGCGCTGAACGCGACGTGACCCCGGCGCCGCCACCGGCGGACGATGTGGCGTGTGCGATCGAGCGCGCGCTGCTCGACCTGTTCGCGCGCCGCAACCCCGGCGCGAGCGTGTGCCCGTCGGAGGTGGCGCGCCTGCTGTGGCCGGCTGCCTGGCGCGAGCACATGAGCGACGTGCGCGCCGTCGCGCGTGCGCTCGCGGCGCAGGGCCGCGTCACCGTCACGCAGCGCGGTCGGGTGCTCGACCCGCAGGCACCGTGGCGCGGCCCGGTGCGGCTGGCGCGGGGCGGCCGGGATAATCGCGTCGCATGACAGCCGAGGACGAGTGGCTGCGCGTCGAGTCGCTCGACCTCGACGCGCAGGGGGTGGCGCACGATGCGCAGGGCAAAGTGGTCTTCATCGAGGGGGCGCTGCCCGGCGAGTGTGTGCAGGTGCACGTGACGCGCCGCAAGGCGCAGTGGGAGCAGGCGGTGGTGACCGCGGTGCGCGACGAGAGCGCGCAGCGCGTGCGGCCGGCGTGCGCGCACTTCGGGCTGCACGCCGGCGCCTGCGGCGGCTGCAAGATGCAGCACCTGCACCCGTCGGCGCAGGTCGCGGTCAAGCAGCGCGTGCTCGAGGACCAGCTGTGGCACCTCGGCAGGGTGCGGCCCGGGCGCGTGCTGCG
The DNA here is from genome assembly GCF_022631395.1 of Calidifontimicrobium sp. SYSU G02091. Classification (NCBI taxonomy): domain Bacteria; kingdom Pseudomonadati; phylum Pseudomonadota; class Betaproteobacteria; order Burkholderiales; family Sphaerotilaceae; genus Azohydromonas; species Calidifontimicrobium sp. SYSU G02091. The sequence continues at coordinate 47,789 of NZ_JALBGB010000021.1, read as the reverse complement.
CCCCATCGAGGGCCCGGCCTGGGGCTACCGCTACCGCGCGCGGCTGTCGGTGCGCCACGTGCCGAAGAAGGGCGGTGTGCTCGTCGGCTTCCACGAGCGCAAGTCGAGCTATGTCGCCGACATGACGCAGTGCCCGGTGCTGCCGCCGGCGGTCGGCGCGCTGCTCGTGCCGCTGCGCGCGCTGGTGGCGTCGATGGACGCGCGCGACCGCCTGCCGCAGATCGAGCTCGCGGTCGGCGAGGCCCCCGGCGGCACGGTCGTGGCACTCGTGCTGCGCCACCTCGAGCCGCTGTCGGCGAGCGACCTCGCGCGCCTGCGCGACTTCGCGCGCGCGCACGGCGTGCAGTGGTGGCTGCAGCCCAAAGGCCCCGACTCGGTGCGCCGGCTCGACGAGGGCGGCGCCGAGCTCGCCTACACGCTGCCCGAGTTCGGCCTCGTGATGCCGTTTCGGCCGACCGACTTCACGCAGGTCAACCACGCGATCAACCGCGTGCTGGTGCACCGCGCGGTGCGCCTGCTCGATGCGCAGCCGGACGAGCGCGTGATCGACTGGTTCTGCGGGCTCGGCAACTTCACGCTGCCGCTGGCCAGGCGCGCGGGCGAGGTGCTCGGCGTCGAAGGCAGCGAGACGCTGGTGCAGCGCGCGCGCGACAACGCAGTGCGCAACGGCCTCGCGGAGCGCACACGCTTCGAAGCGCGCAACCTGTTCGAGCTCGACGCCGACGCGCTGCTCGCCCTTGGGCGCGCCGAGCGCTGGCTCGTCGACCCGCCGCGCGAAGGCGCGTTCGCGCTCGCCAAGGCGCTCGTCGACCTGCAGCAGCGCGCGCCGGCGGGCTGGGCGCCGCCGCGGCGCATCGTCTACGTCAGCTGCAACCCGGCGACGCTCGCGCGCGACGCCGGACTGCTCGTGCACCAGGGCGGCTGGCGCTGCAGCGCGGCGGGCGCGGTCAACATGTTCCCGCACACGGCGCACGTCGAGAGCGTGGCGGTCTTCGACCGCGGGTGACGCCGGGCGCGGCAGAGGCGCCTTCGAGCCGATCGGCATCGCCGTCGCCGCACGGTGCGCACCGCCGCTGCTCCGCATGCCGCGGCCGTCGCGTCACCGCCCGATGCGCCGCGCAGCAGCCTGTATCACCGGCGCGGCGAGCGCCTCTGTGGGCCGTGACCGATCCTGCGGAGACTGCCATGAACCGTCCACCCCGAATCGGCCGGCTGGCCATCGCGTTGCTCGCGCTCGCGTTGAGCGCCTGTGCCAGCACGGCGCCCGTTCTCTATTCGAAGAAGTCCGACTCCGTGGTGCTCGACGAGCGCGCGCGGCGCGACATCGCCGAGTGCAGCCGCCTCGCCGATGCCCGCGTCGGGCGCAACGGCCTGCAGGGTGAGGCCGTCGCCCGCCAGGCTGCGGCGGCCGGCACCGTGGGCTTCGTGGCCACCGCGGTCGGCTCGCTCGTCGGCGGCGCGCGCGAAGTCTGGGAGCGTGCGCGCGGTGCCGCGGCCGGTGGTGCCACCGGCGTCGCGACCAAGCTGCTGCTCGACTGGAACCAGGGTGACGAGGTCTACCAGGGCTACGTCGAGCGCTGCCTCGCCGCGCGCGGCCACGACGTGCTCGGCTGGCGATGACGCCGCGCGTGTGGCTTGCCGCCGCCCTGCTGGCCGTTGCGGGCGCCGCGGTGCACTGGGGCCTGCCCGCGCTGGCACCGGCAGCGCGGTGGGCGCTGTTCGTGTTCGCCGCGGCCGTCGTGGGCTGGACGGTGCTCGAGCTCGACGAGACGCCGGTGGCGCTCGCCGCGGCGCTGGCGCTGCTGGCGGGCGGCTCGACGTCGGCCGGGCACTTCTATGCCGGTCTGGGCGACGAGTTCATCTGGCTGCTCGTCGGCGCCTTCGTGCTGGCGGCGGTGCTGCAGTCGAGCGGGCTGGCCGAGCGCTGGGCGCTGCAGCTGGTGGCGTCGGCGGCGACGCCGGCGGCGCTGATGGTGCGGCTCACCGGGTTCATCATCGCCACGGCGTTCGTCGTGCCGTCCACCTCGGGGCGCGCGGCACTGCTGCTGCCGGTGTTCCTCGCACTGGCCCGCGCCGTGCAGGCGCCGCGCCTGGTGCGCGCGCTGGCGCTGCTGTTTCCGAGCGTGATCCTGCTGTCGGCTTGCGTGTCGATGCTCGGCGCCGGGGCGCACCTGGTCGCGCTGGATTTCATGGGGCGGCTCGGTGCGCGGGTGCCCGGCTTCGTCGAGTGGATCGCGCTCGCGGCGCCGTTCGGCGTGGCGTCCAGCGCGCTGGCCTGCGTGCTGATCCTGCGGCTGTTCCTCACGCGCGACGAGCGCAGGACGCCACTGGCGCTGCCGCGACCCGAACGCGCGCCGCTGACGCGTGCGCAGTGGGGGGTGGTTGCCGTCACGGCCGCCACGCTGCTGGGCTGGGCCACCGGCAGCTGGCACGGCGTGCCGGCGCCGATCGTGGCCGTGGGCGGCGCCTTGCTCGCGACGGTGCGTCCGCTCACGGGTGCCGACCTCAAGGGCACGCTGCGGCAGGTGGAGTGGAACCTCGTGGTCTTCATGGCCGCCACGCTGGTCATGGGCGAGGCGCTGCTCGCCAGCGGCGCGGCGCGCGGGCTGGCGCAGGCGCTGCTGCAGCCGCTGGCCCTCGAGCGGCTTGCCCCGGCGGCGCTGCTGGGGCTGGCGTGCCTCGTGGCCTTGCTGTCGCATCTGGTGATCACCTCGCGCACCGCGCGCGCGACGGTGCTGATTCCCACCGTCGCCCTCCCGCTGGCCGCGGCGGGTGCCGACCCGGCACTGATGATCTTCGTGATGGCCATCGGCAGCGGCTTCTGCCAGACGCTGAGCATCAGCGCCAAGCCGGTGGCGATGTTCGCCAGCGGCGAGCGTGCGCATTGCGCGCCGCGCGATCTCGCCGGCCTCGCGCTGGCGCTGCTGCCCGGGCTGTGGCTGCTGCTGATGCTGTGCGCAGCCGTGCTGTGGCCCCTGCAGGGTCTGGGCTGAAGCGGGCGCGGCGCCGGTCACGATTGGTGACAGATCCGTGATCGGCCGGCGTATCACGCCGTCGTCGCAGCGCTCGGTGCGCACACACCAACCCGATTCGGAGAACGCCATGACCCTGCACCGCCTGCACCCGCGCCGTCGCGCAATGACCGTACTGATCGCCCCTTCGGGTTTCAAGGAGAGCCTCAGTGCCGAGGAAGCGGCCGAGCGCATCGCCGAGGGCGTGGCCCACGTGATGCCCGGCGCCCGCGTGATCAAGGCGCCGATGGCCGACGGTGGTGAGGGCTTCACGGCCGCGCTGGTCAACGCCACCGGCGGCAGCCTGCATCCGGTGCGCGTGACCGGCCCGCTGGGCGAACCGGTGGACGCCTTCTTCGGCCTGCTCGGCGGCCGCGCGTGCCGCACCGCCGTGATCGAGATGGCGGCCGCCGCGGGCCTGCGCCTGGTGCCGCGCGACCGGCGCGACCCGATGCGCACGACCAGCTTCGGCGTCGGCGAGCTGATCCGCGCCGCACTCGACGCCGGCGCGCAGCGCGTGCTGCTCGGCTGCGGCGATTCGGGCATCAACGACGGCGGCGCGGGCATGGTGCAGGCGCTCGGTGTGCGGCTGCTCGATGCGCAGGGACACGAGATCGGCGCCGGTGGCGGCGAGCTGCTGCGCCTGCAGCGCATCGACCTGGGCGGTCTGGACCCGCGGCTCGCGCGGGTGCAGCTCGACGCGGCGGTGAACTGGCACAACGTGCTGCTGGGCGAACGTGGCGTCGCGCGCGTGTTCGGCCCGCAGAAGGGCGCCACGCCCGCGCAGGTGGTGCAGCTCGAGCAGGCGCTGCAGAACTGGTCGCTGCGCATCCGCGAGGCCACTGGCCGCGACTGGGGCACGCAGCCCGGCAGCGGCGCTTCGGGCGGGCTCGGCACTGGTTTTGCCGCGCTGCTCGGCGGCACGCTGCACCCGCGCTACGACATCGTGATGCAGTACCTCGAGCTCGACCGGCTGATCGACCGTGCGGACCTGGTGATCACGGCCGAAGGCAGCCTCGACGACCAGACCCCCTTCGGCAAGGTGCCCGCCGAAGTGGCGATGCGCGCGAAGAAGCGCGGGCTGCCGGTGATCGCGCTGGCCGGCACCATCGGCCGCGGTGTCGAGGTCAACCTGCAGCACGGCATCGACGCCTTCGCCAGCATCCTCAGCCGGCCCTGCACGCTCGACGAGGCGATCGCGCAGGCCGGCAAGCTGCTGCGCCACGCCGCCGAGGACGCGCTGCGCATGGTGTCGGTGGGCCTGATGCTCGGCGGCGCTTCGCCGCGCCTGGGCGCCAGCCGCCGCCCGGCCTTCGGGACGGCGCCGTGAGACGCCGCGCGGCCCGGCGTGGAGTGCACGGGCGGCCATTGCCAAGTGGCGGACACCGTCGGCAAAAGCGCGGCGCAAACGACAGCGGGGCCCGCAGGCCCCGCCGGTGGCGTGGAAGCGCCGTTATTCCCGATCGCCGCCGAACACGCCGAGCAGCATCAGCAGGCTCTGGAACACGTTGTACAGGCTCAGGTACAGGCCCAGCGTCGCGCTGATGTAGTTCGTCTCGCCGCCGTCGACGATGCGCTTCATGTCGTAGAGCATGAAGGCCGAGAAGATGCCGATCGCGAGCACCGCCAGCGTGATCATCAGCGCGCTGGACTGGAAGAAGAGGTTCGCGATGCCGGCCACCAGCAGCATGATCGCGCCGACGAACAGGAACTTGCCCAGGTTCGTCAGGTCGCGCTTGATCGTCGTCGCGAGCGCGCCCATGCCGAGGAAGATCGCCGCGGTGCCGCCGAACGCGTACATGATCAGCGACGCGCCGTTGCTCATGCCGAGCACGACGCCGACGATGCGCGACAGCATCAGCCCCATGAAGAACGTGAAGCCGAGCAGCAGCAGCACGCCGGTCGACGAGTTCTTGAACTTCTCGATCGCGAACATGAAGCCGAACGCGCCCGCCAGGAACACGATCGCGCTCATCCCGACGCCCATGCGCGAGACGATGCCGGTGCTCACGCCGATCCAGGCGCCCAGCACCGTCGGCACCATCGACAGCGCCAGCAGCCAGTACGTGTTGCGCAGCACGCGGTTGCGCTCGACGGCCAAGGCACTGCTGGCGCCGCCGCCGTAGCCGGTGTAGATGGGTTGGATCTTTTCGTTCATGGGACCTCCGTGACGCAGGGGGTTGGACGACAGCCCGTGTGACTGCGCGGCGCATTCTAAGTTCCCGACTCCCGTGCCGGGGTTTGCCCGGCGGCGGAATGGCCGTGCGCCGGCCGGCGCCTGCGAGGCGCGACTTGCACTACAGTGCGGGCCGCGATGGCCGGCCCGTCGCCACCGGCACCCCCCACCCAGCACCCGTTCGCCCCACGATGAAGACCAGACCCTGCCTGACCCTCGACGACGTCCGCTCGATCGCCGCTGCCGCCGAGGCCGAGGCGCAGCGCCACGGCTGGGCGGTGACGATCGCGGTCGTCGACGACGGCGGCCACCTGCTGTGGTTGCAGCGCCTCGACGGTGCGGCGCCGATCTCGGCGCAGATCGCCCCGGCCAAGGCGCGCACCGCGGCGCTCGGCCGGCGCGAGAGCAAGGTCTACGAAGACATGATCAACCAGGGCCGCACCTCGTTCCTGAGCGCGCCGGGGCTCGACGGTCTGCTCGAGGGCGGCGTGCCGATCGTCGTCGACGGGCATTGCGTCGGCGCGGTCGGCGTCAGCGGCGTCAAGTCGAGCGAGGACGCGCAGATCGCGCGCGCCGGCATCGCGGCGCTGGGCTGAGCGCGCCTGCGGCGGGCGGCGCGGCTACAATGCGCGCACTTTGCGCCATCCGACGCGCGCCGCGTCCGCAGCACCCCCTCCCGGCCTGAATTCCCGACCCGTGCGGGGTCTCCGCGCGGGCTGCTGCGCGGGTGCGACGCGCGCGGCGGAGGCGTTCCACGTCGGAGTCCTGTCTTGCTGCCCGTCCTGCCTCCCGCTCTCCTCGCACTTGCAGACGGCACGGTCTTCCAGGGCACCTCGATCGGCGCCGAAGGCGCCACGGTCGGCGAGGTGGTGTTCAACACCGCGCTCACCGGCTACCAGGAAATCCTCACCGACCCGAGCTACTGCCGGCAGATCGTCACGCTGACGTATCCGCACATCGGCAACACCGGCGTCAATGAAGAGGACGTCGAGGCGTCGAAGGTCCATGCCGCCGGCCTGATCGTCAAAGACCTGGCGCTGCGTGCGTCGAACTTCCGCCAGACGGCCACGCTCGACGCGTACCTGCGTCGCGAAGGTACGGTGGCGATCGCCGGCATCGACACGCGACGGCTGACGCGCATCCTGCGCACCGGCGGCGCGCAAAACGGCTGCATCCTCGCGCTGCCGGCCGGCACCGCGGTGACGCCGGCGCACGCCGAGCAGGCCATCGCGGCGGCGCGCGGCGCGCCGAGCATGGCCGGGCAGGACCTCGCGCGGGTCGTCTCGGTGCACGAGCCGTACGTGTGGACCGAGACCGAGTGGACGCTCGGCGCCGGCTACGGCCGCGTCGACGCGCCGCGGTGGCACGTCGTGGCCTACGACTTCGGCGTCAAGCGCAACATCCTGCGCATGCTCGCCAGCCGCGGCTGCCGCATCACCGTGGTGCCGGCGCAGACGCCGGCGGCCGACGTGCTCGCGATGAAGCCCGACGGCGTGTTCCTCAGCAACGGCCCGGGCGATCCCGAGCCGTGCGACTACGCGATCGCCGCGGCGCGCACGCTGATCGACGCCGGGCTGCCGACCTTCGGCATCTGCCTGGGCCACCAGATCATGGCGCTCGCCTCGGGCGCGAAGACGTTCAAGATGAAGTTCGGCCACCACGGCGCGAACCACCCGGTCAAGGACCTCGACAGCGGCCGCGTCAGCATCACGAGCCAGAACCACGGCTTCGCCGTCGACGACAAGACGCTGCCGTCGCACCTGCGCGCCACGCACGTGAGCCTGTTCGACGGCACGCTGCAGGGGCTGGCGCGCACCGACCGTCCGGCGTTCTGCTTCCAGGGCCACCCGGAGGCGAGCCCCGGGCCGCACGACATCGGCTACCTGTTCGACCGCTTCGTCAAGCTCATGGAGGCGCACTGAGATGCCGAAGCGCCAGGACATCCACAGCATCCTGATCATCGGCGCCGGCCCGATCGTCATCGGCCAGGCGTGCGAGTTCGACTACTCCGGCGCGCAGGCGTGCAAGGCGCTGCGCGAGGAGGGCTACCGCGTCGTCCTCGTCAACAGCAACCCGGCGACGATCATGACGGACCCGGGCATGGCCGACGCGACGTACATCGAGCCGATCACGTGGCAGGTGGTCGAGAAGATCATCGAGAAGGAGCGCCGCGAACACCCGCACGAGAAGATGGCGCTGCTGCCGACGATGGGCGGGCAGACGGCGCTGAACTGCGCGCTGGACCTGCACCGCCACGGCGTGCTCGCGAAGCACGGCGTCGAGATGATCGGCGCCAGCGAGCACGCGATCGAGAAGGCCGAGGACCGGCTCAAGTTCAAGGACGCGATGACGTCGATCGGGCTCGGCTCGGCCAAGAGCGGCATCGCGCACAGCTGGGAGCAGGCGCAGGCGGTGCGCGAGCGCATCGCCGCCGAGACCGGCGGCACGGGCTTCCCGGTCGTGATCCGCCCGAGCTTCACGCTCGGCGGCACCGGCGGCGGCATCGCCTACAACCCGCAGGAGTTCGAGGAGATCTGCAAGCGCGGGCTCGACCTCTCGCCCACCAACGAGCTGCTGATCGAGGAGTCGCTGATCGGGTGGAAGGAGTACGAGATGGAAGTCGTCCGCGACCGCGCGGACAACTGCATCATCGTCTGCTCGATCGAGAACCTCGACCCGATGGGCATCCACACCGGCGATTCGATCACGGTGGCGCCGGCGCAGACGCTGACCGACAAGGAATACCAGCTGATGCGCGACGCCAGCATCGCGATCCTGCGCGAGATCGGCGTCGACACCGGCGGCTCGAACGTGCAGTTCGCGATCGACCCGAAGACCGGCCGCATGATCGTCATCGAGATGAACCCGCGCGTGAGCCGCAGCTCGGCGCTGGCGTCGAAGGCCACCGGCTTTCCGATCGCGAAGATCGCCGCCAAGCTCGCGGTGGGCTACACGCTCGACGAGCTGAAGAACGACATCACGGGTGGCGCGACGCCGGCGAGCTTCGAGCCGACCATCGACTACGTCGTCACCAAGATCCCGCGCTTCGCGTTCGAGAAGTTCCGCGAGGCCGACGCGCACCTGACGACGCAGATGAAGTCGGTCGGCGAGGTGATGGCGATCGGCCGCACGTTCCAGGAGAGCTTCCAGAAGGCGCTGCGCGGACTCGAGACCGGCATCAGCGGGCTCGACGAGCGCAGCACCGACCGCGAGGAGATCGTCGAGGAGATCGGCGAGCCGGGGCCCGAGCGCATCCTCTACGTCGCCGACGCATTCCGCGCCGGCATGACGCTGGCCGAAATCCACGACGAGACGGCGATCGACCCGTGGTTCCTCGCGCAGATCGAGGACCTCGTGGCCACCGAGCGTCTGGTCGCGGCGCGCACGCTCGACAGCCTCAGCGCCGCCGAGCTGCGCTGGCTCAAGGCCAAGGGTTTCTCCGACAGGCGGCTGGCGAAGCTCCTGGGCACCGACCAGCACGCAGTGCGCGCGCTGCGCCACGCGCTGGGCGTGCGCCCGGTCTACAAGCGCGTCGACACCTGCGCGGCCGAGTTCGCGACGCCCACGGCCTACCTGTACTCGACCTACGAGTCCGAAGGCGGCGAGTGCGAGGCCGACCCGACGTCGCGCAAGAAGATCATGGTGCTCGGCGGCGGGCCGAACCGCATCGGCCAGGGCATCGAGTTCGACTACTGCTGCGTGCACGCCGCGTTCGCGATGCGCGAAGACGGGTTCGAGACCATCATGGTCAACTGCAACCCGGAGACGGTCTCGACCGACTACGACACCTCCGACCGCCTGTACTTCGAGCCGGTCACGCTCGAGGACGTGCTCGAGATCGTCGACAAGGAAAAGCCCGAGGGCGTGATCGTGCAGTACGGCGGGCAGACGCCGCTGAAGCTCGCGCTCGACCTCGAGCGCGCCGGCGTGCCGATCGTGGGCACCAGCCCCGACAGCATCGACGTCGCCGAGGACCGCGAGCGCTTCCAGCAGCTGCTGCACCGGCTGGGGCTGAAGCAGCCGCCGAACCGCACCGCGCGCACCGAGGAGGCGGCGCTGGCGATGGCGCACGAGATCGGCTACCCGCTCGTCGTGCGTCCGAGCTACGTGCTCGGCGGCCGTGCGATGGAGATCGTGCACGGCGACAGGGACCTCGAGCGCTACATGCGCGAGGCGGTGCGCGTCAGCGAGAAGAGCCCGGTGCTGCTCGACCGCTTCCTCGAGGACGCCGTCGAGGTCGACGTCGACTGCATCGCCGACGCCAGCGGTGCGGTGCTGATCGGCGGCATCATGGAACACGTCGAGGCCGCGGGCATCCACTCCGGCGACTCGGCCTGCTCGCTGCCGCCGTACACGCTGCCGAAGTCGCTGCAGGACGAACTGCGCCGGCAGACCGCGCTGATGGCGCGGGCGCTGAACGTCGTCGGGCTGATGAACGTGCAGTTCGCGATCCAGGGCGAGGGCGACGCGGCCGTCGTCTACGTCCTCGAGGTCAACCCGCGCGCGTCGCGCACGGTGCCGTTCGTCTCGAAGGCCACCGGCTTGCCGCTGGCCAAGATCGCCGCGCGCTGCATGGTCGGGCGCACGCTGGCGCAGCAGGGGGTGCGCGGCGAGGTCGTGCCGCACTACTTCAGCGTCAAGGAGGCGGTGTTCCCGTTCAACAAGTTCCCCGGCGTCGATCCGGTGCTCGGCCCCGAGATGCGCTCGACCGGCGAGGTGATGGGCGTGGGCGCCACGTTCGCCGAGGCGATGCTCAAGAGCCAGCTCGGTGCGGGCTCGCGGCTGCCCGAGGCCGGCACCGTCGTGATCACCGTCAAGGACGCCGACAAGGCGCGCGCGGTGGCCGTGGCGCGCGACCTGCACGCACTGGGCTTCAAGCTCGTCGCGACCAAGGGGACGGCGGCCGCGATCGCGGCCGCCGGCGTGCCGGTGAAGGTCGTCAACAAGGTCAAGGACGGCCGCCCGCACATCGCCGACATGGTCAAGGCCGGCGAGATCCAGCTCGTGTTCACGACGGTCGACGAGACACGCACGGCGATCGCCGACTCGCGCTACATCCGCACCGCGGCGCTGGCCCACCGCGTCACCTACTACACGACGATGGCCGGCTGCGAGGCCGCCACCGAGGCGCTGAAGCACGACGCCGACCTCGTCGTGCGCTCGGTGCAGGAGCTGCACGCGGAACTGCACTAAACTCCGGGTCTCGAACACACCGCCGCCGGCGTTCTCGCGGACGCTGGCGGCGATTGCTTTTCCACCGTCCCGTTTCGCCCTTTCTTCTGCTTGCGATGCACGCCATGACGATGATTCCCCTCACCAAGCGCGGGGCCGAGAAGCTCAAGGACGAGCTGCAGCGGCTCAAGACGGTCGAGCGCCACGCCGTGATCCAGGCCATCGCCGAGGCGCGCGCACAGGGTGACCTGTCGGAGAACGCCGAGTACGACGCCGCCAAGGACAAGCAGGGCTTCATCGAGGGCCGCATCAAGGAGCTCGAGGGCAAGCTCGCCGCCGCGCAGGTGATCGATCCGGCGACGCTCGACGCCGGCGGGCGCGTCGTCTTCGGCGCCACCGTCGACCTCGAGGACGAGGACAGCGGCGCGCGAGTGACGTACCAGATCGTCGGCGACGACGAGGCCGACCTCAAGCTCGGGCTGATCTCGATCAGCTCGCCGATCGCGCGCGCGCTGATCGGCAAGTCGGCCGGTGACGTCGCCGAGGTGCGCGCCCCGGGCGGCGTCAAGACGTACGAAATCGTCGGCGTGCGCTACGTCTGACGGCGGTGGCGCGATGAACCGCGTGGAGCGCGCGCGCGCGCTGCTCGCCGGGCTGTGGGCCGGCGTGCTGCTCGCGGTGGCCGGCATCGCGACGCCGGCGCCGTTCGCGACGCTGGCCACCGCCGACGCCGGCCGCGTCGTGGCCCGTGTGCTCGCCAGCGAGGCCTACCTGAGCCTCGCGGCGGCCGTGGTGCTCTTTTTGCTCGAGCGCCGGCGCGCGCGCGACGGCGCGCCGGCGATGACGGCCGAGGTGATGCTGGTGCTGGGCGCGCTGTTGTGCACCGTGGCCGGCTACTTCGCGCTGCAGCCGATGATGGCGGCGGCGCGCGCCGGGCAGGGGCCGTGGTCGTTCGGCACGCTGCACGCCGTCTCGACCGTGTTCTTCGGCGTCAAGGCGCTGCTCGTGCTCGTGCTCGCGTGGCGGTGCACCGCCGCCGGCATCGCGCCGCGCTGAGGCCGCTGGCGCCGCGCGTGGTGCGGCTCGCGTGGCGACGCACCGTTGGCCGACGGGCGGCCGCGCGCGGGCGCGTCAGACCGCGCCGGTCTTCTTGATGCTGGTGGCGCGCTTGCGCGCCTTCTTGACGAGGCCGCCCGCCGTCACGCGCTGGTTGCCGAGCACGCGCACCTTCTTGACGACCGGCCGGTGGTTGCCGCTCTTGCTGAACTTGACGATCTTGACCACTTTCGGCGCCGGTGCACGGTCGTCGCGCTCGGCCTTGGGCTTGGGCGCCGGCGGGCGCCACAGCACCAGCAGCTTGCCGATGTGCTGCACCGGCGCCGCACTCAGCCGGTCGGCCAGCGTCGCGAGCACCGCCTCGCGCGTCTCGCGCTCGTCGCTGAAGACGCGCACCTTGATCAGGCCGTGCGCGGCGAGCGCTGCGTCGGCCTCCTTCAGCACGGCCTCGGTCAGCCCGTCGGCGCCGACGGTCACGACGGGGTCGAGGTGATGGGCGGCGCTGCGGTGCTGCTTGCGCTCGGCGGGCGTCAGGGTCAGGGCGGGCATCGGCCTATTATCGACGCGCAATGAAGATCAAGACCAAGAGCAAGAAGGTCAACAAGGCGTGGCTCGCCGATCACATCAACGACCCCTATGTGAAGCGGGCGCAGCAGGAAGGCTACCGCTCGCGCGCGGCGTACAAGCTCAAGGAGATCGACGAGGCGCTGGGGCTGGTGCGCCCCGGGCAGGTGGTGGTCGATCTGGGCAGTGCGCCGGGGGCCTGGAGCCAGTACCTGCGCCGGCGCTTCGCGCCGAAGGCCGCCGGCGCCGGCGGCGCGGCGCCGGGCGCGCTGCAGGGCACGATCGTCGCGCTCGACGTGCTGCCGATGGAGCCGATCGAGGGCGTGACCTTCCTGCAGGGCGACTTCCGCGACGAGGCCGTCGTGGCGGCGCTCGACGAGGCGCTGGCCGGCCGCGCGGTGGACCTCGTCGTCTCCGACATGGCGCCGAACCTGTCGGGCATCGAGAGCGCCGATGCCGCGCGCATCGCGCACCTCGTCGAGCTCGCGCTCGACTTCGCCCGCCGCCACCTCAAGCCCGACGGCGCGCTGGTGTGCAAGGTGTTCCACGGCAGCGGCTACAGCCAGCTCGTCGAGCAGTTCAAGAAGACGTTCCGCGTCGTCAAGCCGGTCAAGCCGAAGGCGTCGCGCGACCGCTCGGCGGAAACCTTTCTGGTCGGCCGGGGTCTGAGGATGACGGCGGGCGGCGTGGCCCCGAACGGTTGAATTCGGGTCCCTTTGGCTGTCGATTGCCGGCATGTGCCGCCAGGCGGCGCGGGCATATTGAGTCCCATAGAATCGACCGCAATTACGGTTCAGTTCTGGCACGGTTTTCTGCCGTTTTGGCGGCGGAGGTTTTCGAGGAGTCGCGGTGAACAATCAATGGCTGTCGAAGGTCGCGGTGTGGATGGTGATCGCGCTCGTGCTGTTCACCGTCTTCAAGCAGTTCGACCGCGGCGTCGCGCCGGGCGCGACGATCGGTTACTCGGACTTCCTCGAGGAGGTGCGCGCGGGGCGGATCAAGCACGTGACGCTGCAGGAGAGCACCAGCGGCACCGAGATCATCGCCACCACCAGCGACGACCGGCGCATCCGCAGCACGGCGACGTACCTCGACCGCGGGCTGGTCGGCGACCTGATCGCCGCCAACGTGCGTTTCGACGTGCGCCCGCGCGAGGAGCCGTCGCTGCTGATGAGCATCCTGCTCAGCTGGGGGCCGATGCTGCTGCTGATCGGCGTGTGGATCTACTTCATGCGCCAGATGCAGGGCGGCGGCAAGGGCGGCGCGTTCAGCTTCGGCAAGAGCAAGGCGCGCATGCTCGACGAGGCCAACAACACGACCACGTTCCAGGACGTCGCCGGCTGCGACGAGGCGAAGGAAGAAGTCAAGGAACTCGTCGACTTCCTGAAGGACCCGCAGAAGTTCCAGAAGCTCGGCGGCCGCATCCCGCGCGGCGTGCTGCTGGTCGGCCCGCCGGGCACCGGCAAGACGCTGCTGGCCAAGGCGATCGCCGGCGAGGCCAAGGTGCCGTTCTTCAGCATCTCCGGCTCCGACTTCGTCGAGATGTTCGTCGGCGTCGGCGCGGCGCGCGTGCGCGACATGTTCGAGCAGGCGAAGAAGAGCGCGCCGTGCATCATCTTCATCGACGAGATCGACGCGGTGGGCCGCCATCGTGGCGCGGGTCTGGGCGGCGGCAACGACGAGCGCGAGCAGACGCTCAACCAGATGCTCGTCGAGATGGACGGCTTCGAGACCAACCTCGGCGTCATCGTGATGGCGGCCACCAACCGGCCCGACATCCTCGATCCGGCGCTGCTGCGCCCGGGCCGCTTCGACCGCCAGGTCTACGTGACGCTGCCCGATGTGCGCGGGCGCGAGCAGATCCTCAACGTGCACATGCGCAAGGTGCCGGTGGGGCAGGATGTCAAGCCCGACATCCTCGCGCGCGGCACGCCGGGCTTTTCGGGCGCGGACCTGGCCAATCTCGTCAACGAGGCGGCGCTGTTCGCCGCGCGCCGCAACGCGCGCGTCGTCGAGATGGTCGACTTCGAGAAGGCCAAGGACAAGATCCTGATGGGCCCCGAGCGCAAGAGCATGGTCATGCCCGAGGAGGAGCGGCGCAACACCGCCTACCACGAGGCCGGCCACGCGCTGGTGGCGCGCCTGCTGCCAAAGACCGACCCGGTGCACAAGGTCACGATCATCCCGCGCGGTCGCGCGCTCGGCGTCACGATGCAGCTGCCCGAGGGCGACCGCTACAGCATGGACAAGGAGCGCATCCTGTCGACGATCTCGGTGCTGTTCGGCGGACGCATCGCCGAAGAGGTGTTCATGAACCAGATGACCACCGGCGCCAGCAACGACTTCGAGCGCGCGACGCAGCTCGCGCGCGACATGGTGATGCGCTACGGCATGAGCGACGAGCTCGGCCCGATGGTCTACGCCGAGAACGAAGGCGAGGTCTTCCTCGGCCGCAGCATCACGAAGCAGGTCCACATGTCCGAGGCGACGATGCAGAAGGTCGACCGCGAGGTGCGGCGCATCATCGACGAGCAGTATGCCGTCGCGCGCAAGCTGATCGAGGACAACAAGGACAAGATGCACGCGATGGCGCAGGCGCTGCTCGAATGGGAGACGATCGACGGCGACCAGATCGAGGACATCATGAACGGCAAGCCGCCGCGCCCGCCGAAGGACTGGACGCCTTCGGCGCCGCGTGGCAGCGGCGGCGGCACGCCGCCGGTCAGTGCTGATGGCGCGCCGGCAGCGGCGTGAACGTGACCGGCTGACGACGTTGCGACGGGGCTGCGGCCCCGTCGCCGTTTGCTTCTCGAGTTTCCTCGCTGACATGGCCCTCTGGCAGACCGCGCGCTTCGACGTCGACCTGTCGCGCCCGCGCGTGATGGGCATCGTCAACGTGACGCCCGATTCGTTTTCCGACGGCGGCCGTCACGCCGACGCGGCAGCCGCGTGCGCGCACTGTGAGCGCCTCGTCGCCGAGGGGGCCGACCTGCTCGACATCGGCGGCGAGTCGACGCGCCCCGGTGCGGTCACGCCCAGCGTCGACGAGGAACTCGCGCGCGTGCTGCCCGTCGTGCGGCACGCCGTGACGCTGGGCGTGCCGGTGTCGGTCGACACCAGCGCGCCCGAGGTGATGCGCGCGGTGCTCGACGCCGGTGCCGACGTCGTCAACGACGTGCGCGCGCTCACGCGCCCGGGGGCGCTGGCCGCGGTGGCCGCGCACCCGCGCGCGGGTGTGTGCCTGATGCACATGCGCGGCGAGCCGGGCACGATGCAGCAGCAGGCTGCGTACGACGACGTCGTCGCCGAGGTCGTCGCCTTCGTCGACGAGCGCGCGCGGGCGCTGCGCGCCCGCGGCATCGACGCCCGGCGCATCGTCGTCGACCCCGGCATCGGTTTCGCGAAGTCGGCGGCGCACAACCTCGAGCTGCTGCGCCGCCAGCGCGAGCTCCTCGGTGCTGGCTACCCGCTGCTCGTCGGCTGGTCGCGCAAGTCGACGCTCGGCGCGATCACCGGACGGCCGGTCGGCGAGCGGCTGGCGGCGAGTCTTGCCGCGGCCGTGCTCGCGGTCGAGCGCGGCGCCGCGATCGTGCGTGTGCACGATGTCGCGCCGACCGTCGATGCGTTGAAGCTCTGGCACGCCGCGACCGCCGCCGGTGCGACGCCCGCCGCCGGCGGCGGCACAATCACCTGACCTTCCTACTTGCCGGGTCGCCGGCGTCGCCCGCGCGCCTTGCTGGTGCGGCGGCCCGCCGGCACGACGCCCCGACGATCATGAGCAGAACCTACTTCGGCACCGACGGCATCCGCGGCACCGTCGGCCGTGCGCCAATCACGCCCGACTTCATGCTCGCGCTCGGCCACGCCGTGGGCCGCGTGCTGCGCCGCGGCGTCGAGCGGCCGACGGTGCTGATCGGCAAGGACACGCGCATCTCGGGCTACATGATCGAGTCGGCGCTCGAGGCCGGCTTCGCCGCCGCCGGGGTCGACGTGCTGATGTCGGGCCCGCTGCCGACGCCGGGCGTCGCCTACCTGACGCGCGCGCTGCGGCTGGACCTGGGCGTCGTCATCAGCGCGAGCCACAACGCGTACCCCGACAACGGCGTCAAGTTCTTCTCCGCGCGCGGCGAGAAGCTGCCCGACGAGTGGGAACAGGCCGTCGAGGCGGCGCTCGCCGAGCCGCCGCAGTGGGTCGACTCGGCCGGCCTCGGCCGCGTGCGGCGGCTCGACGACGCGCGCGGGCGCTACATCGAGTTCTGCAAGAGCACGGTGCCGCACACGCTGTCGCTGCGCGGGATGAAGCTCGTCGTCGACGCCGCGCACGGCGCCGCGTACCACGTCGCGCCCGACGTGTTCCACGAGCTCGGCGCGCAGGTCGAGACGATCGGCTGCAGCCCCGACGGCATGAACATCAACGACGGCGTCGGCGCGACCGCCCCGCAGGCGCTGGTGCGCGCCGTGGCGCAGCACGGCGCCGACTACGGCATCGCGCTCGACGGCGACGCCGACCGGCTGCAGATCGTCGACCGCAGCGGCCGCCTGTTCAACGGCGACGAACTGCTCTACGTGATGGCGACCGACCGCCTCGCCAAGGGCGTGAGCGTGCCCGGCGTCGTCGGCACGCTGATGACGAACCTCGGCGTCGAACTCGCGCTGCGCCGCCGCGGCATCCCGCTCGTGCGGGCGAAGGTCGGCGACCGCTACGTGCTTGAGGAACTCGTCGCGCGCGGCTGGCAGCTCGGCGGCGAGGGCTCGGGCCACCTGATCGCGCTCGACCGCCACACGACCGGCGACGGCATCGTCAGCGCGCTGCAGGTGCTGCAGGCGGTGCGCCGCAACGGCCACGACCTCGCGGGGCTGCTCGAGGGGGTCGAGCTGTTCCCGCAGACGCTCATCAACGTGCGGCTGGCCGAAGGCAGCGACTGGCGGCGCAACGAGCGCCTGGCCGCCGAGCAGCAGGCCGTCGAACGCGAGCTCGGCGACCGCGGCCGCGTGCTGATCCGCGCCTCGGGCACCGAGCCCGTGCTGCGCGTGATGGTCGAGGCGCGCGACGGCGCGCTGGCCACGCGCTGCGCGCAGCGCCTGGCCGATGCCGCTGCCGACAAGCCGACGCTGGCCGCCGCGGCCTGACGCGGCGGGGTACGGCGGCGACCGCCGCCGGCCGGGTGCCCTCAGGCGGGCTGCCGCGCGTCGAACCAGTGCCGTGTGCGGTTCGCGAACGCGACCAGCGACAGCATCACCGGCACCTCGACGAGCACGCCGACGACGGTGGCCAGCGCCGCGCCCGAGTGCAGCCCGAACAGCGAGATCGCCACCGCCACCGCGAGCTCGAAGAAGTTCGACGTGCCGATCAGGCACGCCGGCGCCGCGATCGCGTGCGGCAGCCGCAGCGCGTACGCGGCGGCGAACGCCAGCGCGAAGATGCCGTAGGTCTGCACCAGCAGCGGCACTGCGATCATCCCGATGACGAGCGGCTGCGCGACGATCGTCTGCGCCTGCAAGCCGAACAGCAGGACCACCGTCGCCAGCAGCCCGAGCACCGACCACGGCTTGAGCCGCGCGACGTAGCGCTCGATGGCGCCGCGCCCGCGCGCCGCCAGCGTGCGCCGCGTGATCACGCCTGCCACCAGCGGCAGCACGACGTACAGCACCGTCGACAGCAGCAGCGTCTCCCACGGCACGGCGACGTCGGTCACGCCGAGCAGCAGCGCGGCGATCGGCGCGAACGCGAACACCATGATCAGGTCGTTGACCGAGACCTGCACCAGCGTGTAGTTCGGGTCGCCCCTGGTCAGCTGGCTCCAGACGAACACCATCGCGGTGCAGGGCGCGACGCCGAGCAGGATCATGCCGGCGATGTACTCGGTGGCCGACTGCGGGTCGACCCACGGTGCGAACACGACGCGGAAGAACAGCGCGCCGAGCGCTGCCATCGTGAACGGCTTGACGAGCCAGTTCACCACCAGCGTCAGCAGCAGGCCTTTCGGGCGGCGGCCGACGTCGCGCACCGACGCGAAGTCGACCTGGATCATCATCGGGTAGATCATGATCCAGATCAGCACCGCCACCGCCAGGTTGACGTGCGCGACCTCGAGCGCGGCCACGGCGCGGAACACCGCCGGCGCCGCCAGCCCGAGTGCGACGCCGGTGACGATCGCCAGCGCGACCCACAGCGACAGCCAGCGCTCGAACGCCCCCATCGTGCTCAGCGTGCGCCGAGGTGGCGGATCCCGTGCCCGATCAGCAGCCGCTCGAGCACCGTCGCGACGTTCCCGCAGGCTTTGGGCGCCTCGCGGCCGTCAACGGCGGCCGGGCCGAGCGTGGCCGCCAGCATCGCCGGCGTCAGCGCTGCCGGCCCGGCGCCGACCAGCGCGCGGAAGATGCGCAGGCGTGCCGCCTGCGCCAGCGCCGCCAGCGCGGCGACGGCGGCGGTCTCGTCCATGACGGCGTCCCTCATCGCGATGTGGGCTGCTCGTGCGACGCGGCGCCGCCCTCGCTCCCGCCTGCCGACGGCGGGGCGGCGAGCGCTTCGGGCCGCGTCGGCAACGTCAACGTCGCGAGCCAGCACGCGACGAGCATCGCTGCCGAGCCGGCCAGCGACGCCGTCAGCCCGCCCCACTGGTACAGCAGCCCCGACAGCAGCGTGCCGACGAAGCGCCCGAGCGCGTTGGCGGCGTAGTAGAAGCCGACGTCCTCGGCGGCCTTCTCCGAACCGGCGTAGGCCAGCACCAGGTACGAGTGCACCGACGAGTTGACGGCGAACGCGAAGCCGAACACGCCGAGACCGGCGACGACGACCCACTCGAGGTGCGCGACGCCGGCGGCCGTCAGGCCCGCCAGCACCAGCGGCACCAGCGCCAGCAGCGCCGACCACCGGCGCGCTGCCGGCACCTCGGCGCTCAGGCCGTCGCGGCTGCGGCGCACGATCGCCGGTGCCAGTGCCTGCACCGCACCGTAGCCGATCGTCCACAGCGCGAGAAAGCCGCCGACCATCGTGAAGGTCCACCCGGCCGCGTACAGGAACACCGGCACGCCGACGACGAACCACACGTCGCGCGCGCCGAACAGCAGCACGCGCGCCGCGGCCAGCGCGTTGATGCCGCGGTTCTTCGCGAACAGCTCGCGCGCCGACTTCGACGCCTTGCTCTTGCCCATCAGCGGCGGCACGAAGGCGACGACGCCGGCGAGGACGAGCGCGAGCAGCGCCGCCATCGTCCACAGCGACGCCTGGAAGCCGAGCGTCTGCAGCAGCACGCCGCCGAGGAAGAAGCCCACACCCTTCATCGCGTTCTTGCTGCCGGTGAAGAACGCGACCCACTTGAAAAGCCGTCCGGAGGCTTCGCCCGCCGTCAGCTTGATCGCCGACTTGCTCGCCGTCTTCGTCAGGTCCTTCGCGACGCCGCAGATGCCCTGCGCGACCACGACCCAGGCCACCGACAGCGCCACGGTCCACGACGGCGACAGCGCCGACAGCAGCAGGAAGCCGGTGATCTGCGTCGCCAGCCCCACGGCGAGCATGCGCGCGATGCCGAAGCGCGTCGCGAGCCAGCCGCCGATCAGGTTGGCGACCACGCCCATCGCCTCGTAGAGCAGGAACAGGAAGGCGAGCGTGAACGGCGAGTAGCCGAGCTGGTAGAAGTGCAGCAGCACCAGCATGCGCAGCGCGCCGTCGCTGAGGGTGAAGCCCCAGTACGCGGCGGTGACGATGGCGTAGTTGCGGGTGCCGGCCGACATGTCAGCCCCTCGTCCGACGGGTACGTCGGCCGATCCCCCAAGGGGATGCGGGCCGGCTTGGGGCGGCCCGGCGCTCGGCCCGCCTTGCACGGATCTGCGTCACCGCTCAGATTCCGTACTGCCGCAGGTGACAGGCCAGGTCGACCATGCGGCAGGCGTAGCCCATCTCGTTGTCGTACCAAGCGTAGACCTTGAGCAGCGTGCCGTCGGTGACCATCGTCGACGGCGCGTCGACGATGCTGCTGCGCGTGTCGCGCGCGTAATCGGCGCTGACGAGCGGCCGTTCCTCGTAGCCGAGGATGCCGGCCAGCGGGCCTGCGGCAGCCGCTTTGAACAAAGCGTTGACCTCGTCGGCCGTGGTGGTGCGCTGCAGCTCGAACACGCAGTCGGTCAGCGACGCGTTGAGCACCGGCGCGCGCACCGCGTGGCCGTTGAGCTTGCCCTTCAACTCGGGGTAGATCAGCGCGATCGCGGTTGCGCTGCCGGTGGTCGTGGGTGCCAGGCTCAGCATCGCGCTGCGCGCGCGGCGCAGGTCCTTGTGCGGCGCGTCGACGACGAGGTTGGTGTTGGTGGGGTCGTGGATCGTCGTGATCTGGCCGTGGCGGATGCCCAGCGCCTCGTGCACGACCTTGACCACCGGCGCGAGGCAGTTGGTGGTGCAGCTTGCCGCGGTCACGATGCGGTGGCGCGAGGGCTCGTAGAGGTGTTCGTTGACGCCGACGACGACGTTGAGCACATCGCCCACCTTGACCGGCGCGGCCACGATGACGCGCCTCGCGCCGCGGTCCAGGTGACCCTGCAGCGTCTCGGGCGTCAGGAACTTGCCGGTGCACTCGAGCACGAGGTCGACGCCGAGGTCGCCCCAGGGGATCTCTGCCGGCGTCGGGTGGGCGCTGAAGCGCAGGCGCCGGGCGCCGACGCGCAGCGCGTCGTCGCCCTCGGCGGCAATGTCTTCGCGCCAGCGGCCTTGCACGCTGTCGAACGCGAGCAGGTGTGCGGTCGCGGCGGCGCCGCCCTTGATCTCGTTGAGGTGGACGACCTCGAGGCGGTTGCCCGCCCGCGGGTCGTCGGCGGGGCGCTCGGCGGCGCCGAAGGCGGCGCGCAGCGCCAGGCGGCCGATGCGGCCCATGCCGTTGATGCCGACTCTCATGGTGTCGTGACCCCCCTTTCGGCGACCACGCATCGCCGCCATCCTGGATGATATTTCTATCAGCGTAGAAATATAGGTCCGAGATATGACAGTCTGGAGACACGACGGCCGCAGGCAAGTCGAACGCTGGCCCGTTCGGACCGTGCGCCCACGCGATCGCGGACGCCTGCGACGCCGACGTGGCGGCGCGGAGCGTGCCCCCGAAGGGCAGGCGTCATCCCCGGCGGGGGAGGGTGTGCGCGCGACCAACGATGCGCACGAGCCGGGCAGCAGGGGCGCACGCCAAAGGACGTTTCCGCCAGTCATCGAGCTGTCATAAAAGATTCACGAAACCGGCCCCTGGGCCGGCTCGGCGCCGCGTGGTGACTTTGAGACCCCCCAGCGCCCATGACAACGGGTGCTCGCGTTGTCACAATGTCGTCACAAGCTCTGCCTAGCATCCGCCCGTCTCGTCAAGCGAGCGTTTTCCGCACTTTCCTCACGGAGTGGATGCAATGACCCTCAAGAAGCTCATTTCCGCGCTCGGGCTGGCCGGCGTCGGTTTCTTCACCGCCACGGTGCAGGCGCAGCCCGTGCAGGTCGATCCCGCGCTGCCGACGTATCAGAAGGCGGCCGGCGTTTCGGGCAACTTCACCAGCATCGGCTCCGACACGCTGAACAACCTGATGACGCTGTGGGCCGAGGAATTCAAGCGCCTGTACCCCAACGTCAACATCCAGATCCAGGGCGCCGGGTCGTCGACCGCGCCGCCGGCGCTGACGGAGGGCGCGTCGAACTTCGGGCCGATGAGCCGCCTGATGACGGCGCGCGAAGTCGAGGCGTTCGAGAAGAAGCACGGCTACAAGCCGACCGCGATCGGCGTCGCGATCGACGCGCTGGCCGTCTACGTGAACAAGGACAACCCGATCAAGGGGCTGAGCCTCGAGGAAGTCGACGCCATCATGTCGAGCACGCGCAAGTGCGGCGGCGCGGCCGACATCACCAAGTGGGGTCAGCTCGGTCTGGGCGGTGAATGGGCCAACCGCGACATCGCGATGTACAGCCGCAACTCGGTGTCGGGCACGTACGGCTTCTTCAAGGACGTCGCGCTGTGCAAGGGCGACTTCAAGCGCAACGTCGCCGAGCAGCCGGGTTCGGCCTCGGTCGTGCAGAGCGTGGCCACGCAGCTCAACGCGATCGGCTACTCGGGCATCGGCTACAAGACCTCGGGCGTGCGCGCGCTGCCGCTGTCGAAGAAAAAGGGCGAGCCGTTCGTCGAGCCGGATGCGACGCACGCGATCGACGGCACCTACCCGCTGGCGCGCGTGCTCTACGTGTACGTGAACAAGAAGCCGAACCAGCCGCTGGCGCCGCTGGAGAAGGAGTTCTTCCGCATGGTGCTGTCGAAGCAGGGCCAGGAAGTCGTCATCAAGGACGGGTTCGTGCCGGTGCCCAACTCGCTGGCCCAGCGCTACCTGGCGCTGCTGAACTGAGGCCACGGGCATGAAGACCCTCAGCACCAGCAGCATGAACGTCGCCGCCCGCACCCTGGCCGTTGCCGTGGCCGCTGTGGTGGTTGCCGGTTGCGCCACGTCGCCGGCGCCCGAGGCGGCGGCGGCCGTCGCTGCGGCGCCCGCGCCGAAGCCCGGCACGCCGCCGTCGCCCAACGCTCCCGCGCCGGCGCCCGGCACCGTCGAGCTCTACGTCGTGCTGCCGCCGACGGGACGGGTGCACGCGTTCGGCGACCTGAAGAACTACGCGGACTTTCTCGAGCACGGCGAAGTGGCGCTGACCCGCACCGCCATCGGTGCAGGCCCCGGCGGCAAGACGATCGTCTACGGCATCACGGCCGACGACGTGAAGAACAACCAGCCTAGCCGCGCCGAGCAGATCCTGGCGTCGTCCGCGCCCGAGCCCGCCACGTTCTACGGCGAAGTCTTCCGCGACGGTCGTTTCTTCCTGTTCGGCCAGCGCAAGGACATGGTGGACTTCGTCGCCTTCGGCGAGGTGCCGTACAGCTACACCGACGTCGGCGCCGGTCCGAAGGGCGAGACGATCGTGTACGTGATGAACAAGGACAGCTATCCGAAGGGCAGGCCGACGGAGCGCGCCGAGCGCTTCAAGGCGCTGCGCGTCGCGGCGAAGTAGGGCGGCGACCAAGGGGCCTCACGGGTCCTGCGAGGGTGACGGCGGCGGGCCGTCACCCTCGTGTCGCGTCAGGGGGAGGGAGAACAGCGCATGACCACCGTCAATCAGAGCACCACCGCCGTCTCGGTCAGCCAGGCGATGGGTGGCCGGCTGTTGCGCGACCGCCTGTTCAAGAACTTGATGAGCGCCGGCGGCATCGGCGTCATCGTCGCGATCTCGGCGATCTTCTTCTACCTGGCGAGCGTCGTCGTCCCGCTGTTCCTGCCGCCTACCGTCGAAGCGCCGGTGACGTACGCCGTGCCCGGGCCGGCCGAGCGCACCACGGGAGCGTTCTCGGGCGAGGAGCAGCGCGAGATCGGGGCGCGCATTGCGGCCGACGGCGGCATCACGTTCTTCGAGTTCGCCACCGGCCGGGTGCTCGCGGAGGCGCCGGTCGAGATTCCGGCGGGGGCCTCGGTGACGAGCTTCGCCAAGGGCGACCTCAGCACCTTCGTGTTCGGTTACGGCCTGAGCGACGGTCGCGCGATCGTCATCCGCCAGGGCTACGAGGTCACGTTCCCCGACGGCAAGCGTCAGATCACCCCGTCGCTCGAGTTACCGCTCGGCGAGGCACCGCTGCAGATCGACACCCGGGGCCATCCCATCGTCCAGCTCGCCGTCCAGGCATCGGACTCGGGCTCGACGCTCGTCGGCCTGACCGACGACGGTCGCCTGCTCGTCTCGGCCGTCAACGTGACGACCAACCCGATCACCGGCGAGAGCAGGAGCGAGATCCAGCAGGGCGAAGTGGCGTCGGTGCCGCCGAACGTCCGGCAGCTGGTCGTCGAGTCGAAGCAGCGCGAACTCTTCGTGCTGCACGGCGACCGCGGCCTCGCGCGTTTCGACATCCGCGACAAGACGCAGCCGCGCCTTCTCGAGACGGTGCAGCTTGCCCCCGAAGGGCATCGCGTGACGGCGCTCGCGATGCTCAGTGGCGGCTACTCGCTGATCGTCGGCACCGACCAGGGCCACCTCGCGCAGTGGTTCCCGGTGCGCGTCGAGGGCACGCGCTTCGCCCTGCAGCGCATCCGCGAGTTCAAGCCGATGCCCGCCGCCGTCACGACGATCGCGCCCGAGTTCTTCCGCAAGGGCTTCATCGTCGGCGACAGTGCCGGCAACCTCGGCAGCTACTTCGCGACCTCGAACCGGCTGCTGTTCCTGCGCAAGCTCTCCGAGCAGCCGTTGACCGTGCTCGGTGTGCCGCCTCGCGGCAACGGCTTCCTCGCCCAGGATGCGGGCGGGCGCGTGCACGCCGCTGCGGTCGAGAACCACTACCCCGAGGTGTCGTGGCACGCGATGTGGGAGAAGGTCTGGTACGAGGCCTACGACGCGCCCGACTACGTCTGGCAGTCGTCGGCGGCGAACTCGGATTTCGAGCCCAAGTTCAGCCTCGCGCCGCTGACCTTCGGCACCGTGAAGGCCGCGACCTACGCGATGCTGGTGGCGGTGCCGCTGGCGCTGCTCGGGGCGATCTTCACGGCCTACTTCATGTCGCCGGCGATGCGCCAGGTGGTGAAGCCGACGATCGAGATCATGGAGGCGCTGCCCACCGTCATCCTCGGCTTCCTCGCCGGCCTGTGGCTCGCACCGTTCGTCGAGAACAACATGGCGGGTGTGCTGCTGGCGATCCTGCTGCTGCCGGCGGTGTTCATCGCGGCGGCCTACGCCTGGCACCTGACGCCGCAGTCGCTGCGCATGCGCGTGCCGCCCGGCTGGGAGGCCGCGCTGCTGATCCCCGTCATCGTCGCCTTCATCTGGCTGATCATGCAGCTCGGCCACCCGATCGAGGCCGCGTTCTTCGGCGGCGACATGCCGAACTGGGTCAGCAACGAACTCGGCATCAAGTACGAACAGCGCAACTCGCTCGTCGTCGGCATCGCGATGGGCTTCGCGGTGACGCCGACGATCTTCTCGATCGCCGAGGACGCCGTGTTCAGCGTGCCGAAGCACCTGACCGGCGGCTCGCTCGCGCTCGGCGCGACACCGTGGCAGACGCTCACGCGCGTCGTGCTGCTGACCGCGAGCCCGGGCATCTTCTCGGCGGTGATGATCGGCCTCGGGCGCGCCGTCGGCGAGACGATGATCGTGCTGATGGCCACCGGCAACACGGCGGTGATGGACTTCAGCCTGTTCACGGGCTTCCGCACGCTGTCGGCCAACATCGGCGTCGAGATGCCCGAGGCGGGCGTCGGCGAGACGCACTACCGGCTGCTGTTCCTGTCGGCGCTCGTCCTGTTCGCGTTCACGTTCGCCGTGAACACGATCGCCGAACTCGTGCGGCAGCGCCTGCGCGAGAAATACCAGACGATCTGACGGCAGGGGAGGACGGACATGCGTGAATGGATCAAGTCGGGCACGCCGTGGATCTGGATGACCGCGGGTGCGGTCGCGCTGTGCATCGTGATGGTGCTCGGCGTGCTGTGGATGACGGCGGCGCGCGGGCTGACGCACTTCTGGCCGAAGGCCGTCGCCGAGACGACGTTCACCGAGCGCGACGGCACGCGCATCCGCCTGATCGGCGAGGTGCGCGACCGCGAGGAGGTGTCGGTCAAGCGTCTGGCCGACGCCGGCTTCAAGCTCGACACGACCGACGCCTTCGCCGAGCGCATCCTGATCAAGCTCGGCAATCGTGACCTCACGGGGGTCGACTTCCGCTGGTTCCCGGTGCCGCTGCTCGGCGAGCTCACCTATCCGCGCGACCTCATCACCGTCGAGCGCCACGAGTGGGGCAACTTCTACGGGCACCTGAAGGCAGTGAAGGAGAACGGCAACGTCGTCGCCAGCGGCGCCGACGCCTGGCCGGCGCTCGTCGACCGCGTCGAACGCGCGCAGCGGCTGTTCCGCGAGATCTACCGCATCGAGAAGTCCGACATCGGCGACGTCAACTACCGCATCGAGCAGTTGCGTCTCGAGCAGCGTCGCGCCGAGCTGCGCGGCCGCCTCACCGACGAGCTGAAGGCCGACCTGGCCGCCCGCCGCGCCAAGCTCGACGAGCAGTTCGCCGCGTTGCAGACGCAGCTTCAGACGCTGCGCGCCGACATCGCGCGCGATTCGCTGGTGGCCGAGGTGATGGATGGCAGGGAGGTCGAGGTCAAGCTCGCCCTCGTGGCCGACGTCTACCAGGCGAACGCGATGAACGTGGCGCAGAAGGCCGGCCACTACGTGCGCAAGCTCGTCGAGTTCATCGTCGACGACCCGCGCGAGGCGAACACCGAGGGCGGCATCTTCCCCGCGATCTTCGGCACCGTGCTGATGGTGCTGATCATGTCGGTGATCGTGACGCCGTTCGGCATCATGGCCGCGATCTACATGCGCGAGTACGCGAAGCAGGGGCCGCTGATCCGCGTCATCCGCATCTCGGTCAACAACCTCGCCGGGGTGCCGTCGATCGTCTACGGCGTGTTCGGCCTCGGCTTCTTCGTCTACTTCCTCGGCGGCAACATCGACCAGCTGTTCTTCCCCGAGGCGCTGCCGGCACCGACCTTCGGCAGCCCCGGCATCCTGTGGGCGTCGCTGACGCTGGCGATCCTGACGCTGCCCGTGGTCATCGTCTCGACCGAGGAGGGGCTGGCGCGCGTGCCGCGCTCGGTGCGCGAGGGCAGCCTCGCGCTCGGCGCGACGAAGGCCGAGACGCTGTGGCGCACCGTGCTGCCGATGGCCAGCCCGGCGATGATGACGGGGCTGATCCTCGCCGTCGCGCGCGCGGCCGGCGAGGTGGCGCCGCTGATGCTCGTCGGTGTCGTCAAGCTCGCGCCGGCACTGCCGCTGGACGGATACTTCCCGTACCTGCACCTCGAGCGCAAGTTCATGCACCTGGGCTTCCACATCTACGACGTCGGCTTCCAGAGCCCGAACGTCGAGGCGGCTCGGCCGCTCGTCTACGCGACGGCGCTGCTGCTGGTGATCGTCATCATGGTGCTGAACCTCGCCGCCATCAGCCTGCGCAACCGCCTGCGCGAGAAATACCGTGGCCTCGAAACCGTCTGATGCCGACCCCGATCCCCGTCTTCCGCCTTCCGGAGGGAACCCGATGAACGCGATGTCCGAAGCGGCGATGCCGCGCATGAAGATCGAGACCGCCGTGTCCGACGCGATCGGCGCCGCGCGGCCGCTCAGCGACCACCCGGTGTCGATCGCGGTGCAGAACGTCAACCTGTTCTACGGTGCGAAGCAGGCGCTTTTCGACGTCACGATGGACATCCCGCGCGGGCAGGTCGTGGCCTTCATCGGCCCGAGCGGCTGCGGCAAGTCGACGCTGCTGCGCTGTTTCAACCGCATGAACGACCTCGTCGACGGCTGCCGCGTCGAGGGCCAGATCCTGCTCGACAAGCAGAACATCTACGACCGCAGCGTCAACGTCGCACAGCTGCGCCGCCGGGTGGGGATGGTGTTCCAGAAGCCCAATCCGTTCCCGAAGTCGATCTACGAGAACGTCGCCTACGGCCTGCGCCTGCTCGGCGTGAAGAACCGCGCGCAGCTCGACGAGGCGGTCGAGCGCTCGCTCAAGCAGGCGGCGCTGTGGGACGAGGTCAAGGACCGCCTCGACGCCAGCGGCCTGAGCCTGTCGGGCGGTCAGCAGCAGCGCCTGGTGATCGCGCGCGCCGTCGCACTCGAGCCCGACGTGCTGCTGCTCGACGAGCCGTGCTCGGCACTCGACCCGATCTCGACGGCGAAGATCGAGGAACTGCTGTTAGAGCTGAAGAGCAAGTTCACGATCGTGATCGTGACCCACAACATGCAGCAGGCGGCTCGCGTGTCGGACTACACGGCGTACATGTATCTCGGCAAGCTCGTCGAGTACAGCCCGACGCGCGACCTGTTCATGAAGCCGGCGAAGAAGGAAACCGAGGACTACATCACCGGCCGCTTCGGCTGACCTGGAGGCGACGAGCATCATGATCGACACCCACACGATGAAGCAGTTCGACGCCGAACTGCGCGACGTCAACAGCCGTGTGCTGCAGATGGGCGGTCTCGCCGAGGCGCAGGTCGCGCAGGCGGTCTACGCGCTCGCGAACTTCAGCGGCGAGACGGCGACGCAGGTCCTGGCCCAGGAGGACCGGCTCAACCAGATGGAAGTCGAGATCGACACCGAGATGCAGCAGATCGTCGCGATGCGCCAGCCGGCGGCGATCGATCTGCGTCTGCTGTTCGCGATCTCGAAGGCCTCGGCCAACCTCGAGCGCGTCGGCGACGAGGCGGCGCGCATCGCGCGCACGGTGCAGCGCCTGATCAACACCGGGGTGTCGAGCCGCCTGCGCCTGCCGCTGGCCGACCTCCAGTTCACCGCCGACCTCGCGTGCTCCCAGCTGCGCCGGGCGCTCGACGCCTTCGCCCGCCTCGACGCCGCGGAGGCGCTCGAGGTGCTCAAGCGCGACGACCAGCTCGACCAGGAGTTCGACGGCCTGCTGCGCAAGCTGATCACGTACATGATGGAAGACCCGCGCATGATCTCGTCGAGCATCGACCTCGTCTTCGTCGCCAAGGCGATCGAGCGCGTCGGCGACCACGCGAAGAACCTCGCCGAGGCCGTGATCTACGTCGTCAAGGGCACCGACGTGCGCCACGTGACGGTGCCCGAGGTCGAGAAGGCCGTGCGGTGATGCGGGCGGGCAAGGAGAACGGGCGATGAGCCGGGTGCTGGTGGTCGAGGACGAGTCGGCGATCGCGGAACTGATCTCGATCAACCTGCGCCACGCCGGCTACGAGGTGACGATCGCCGCGACGGCCGACCAGGCGCAGGCGGCGGTGGACGCCGTGCTGCCCGACCTCGTGCTGCTCGACTGGATGCTGCCGGGGCAGTCCGGGCTCGCGCTCGCCAAGCAGTGGCGGTCGCAGCCGCGCACGCGCGACCTGCCCATCATCATGCTCACGGCGCGCAGCGAGGAGGGCGACAAGATCAGCGGCCTCGACGCCGGCGCCGACGACTACCTGACGAAGCCGTTCTCGACCAAGGAACTGCTCGCGCGCATCCGCGCCGTGCTGCGGCGCAAGGCACCCGAGGCGCTCGACGCCGCGGTCGAGATCGCGGGCCTCAGGCTCGACCCGTCGACGCGGCGCGTGACGCGCACGACGGCTGACGGCGTGCGCGAGGTCAAGGTCGGGCCGACCGAGTTCCGTCTGCTGCACTTCTTCATGACGCACCCCGAACGCGTGCACAGCCGCGCGCAGCTGCTCGACCGGGTGTGGGGCGATCACGTGTTCATCGAGGAGCGCACCGTCGACGTGCACGTCAAGCGTCTGCGCGAGGCGCTGCAGCCGGTGCAGTGCGCCGGGTTGATCGAGACGGTGCGCGGCGCTGGCTACCGGTTCACGCAGCAGGTGGGCAGCGTCGCCGCCTGAGGGCCTGAGCGGTGCCTTGGCTGCTGCCGCGGCTGGCCGGCTCGGTGCTGGCGACGTGGGCGGGCATGGTGGTGGGTGCCGAAGTCGGTGATTGGCTGGGTTGGCCTGCGCTATGTATGGGCATCGGTGCGGCGCTGGGCTTGGCAGCAATCACCACCCTGGATGCGCTGCGCGCACGGCGTGTACTCGACTGGCTGCGTGGCGCAGGGCAGGGCAGTGCCCCTGCAGAAGGCGGAGTGTGGAGCGAGCTGACGTATCGCTTCGAGCGCCTTTTGCGCGCCCGTGACCGCGCGTTGTCCGACGAGCGTCAGCGGCTATCGCAATTCCTGCAAGCCATCGAGGCTTCACCCAACGGCGTGCTGCTGCTCGATGCCGAAGGCCAGATCGACTGGTGCAACGCGGTGGCCGCTGACCATTTCGGCCTCGACCCAGTGCGCGACCGTGGCCAACGCGTCACGAATCTGTTGCGCGCGCCTGCCTTCGTCGCGCATATGCAGCAGGGGCAGTTCGATCACCCTGTGACGGTGCCGGGACCGTTGGGTCGCCACACCCTGTCGGTGACAGTCCGCCCCTATGGCGATGGGCTCAAGCTCGTGCTGTCGCAGGACATCACCGAGCGCGAGCGCAGCGACGCGATGCGGCGTGACTTCGTCGCCAACGTGTCGCACGAGATGCGCACGCCGCTGACGGTGCTCGCCGGCTTCGTCGAGACGATGGCCACGCTGCCGCTGACCGAGGTCGAGCGCCAGCGCGTGCTCAGGCTGATGGAGCAGCAGACCACGCGCATGCAGACGCTGCTGACCGACCTGCTGACGCTGGCGCAGCTCGAAGGCAGTCCGCGGCCGCCGGCCGACCAGTGGGTGAGCGTCGACGCGCTGATGGCGCAGGTGCGCGCCGACGGCGAGGCGCTGTCGGCCGGTCGCCACCGGCTCGTGTTCCACGTGCCGCCGGGCGGCGAGATCGCCGGCAGCGCCACCGAGCTGCTCAGCGCGGTCGGCAACCTGGTGACCAACGCGGTGCGCTACACGCCCGACGGCGGCCAGATCGACGTGCACTGGCGCGTGCGCGCCGACGGTGCGGGGGAGATCGATGTGGTCGACAACGGCGTGGGCATCGACCGCGAGCACATCCCGAGGCTGACCGAGCGCTTCTACCGCGTCGACGGCAGCCGCTCGCGCGACACCGGCGGCACCGGGCTCGGCCTGTCGATCGTCAAGCACGTCGTGCAGCGCCACGGCGGCGAACTCGACATCGAAAGCGAGCGGGGCAAGGGCTCGCGTTTTCGCATCGTCGTGCCGACCGCCCGGGTGCGCGTGCGGCACAACGCGGCCGCCGTCGCCGACGCGCCGCGCTGACCGTGCTCAGCCGCCGCCGGCCGGCGCGGTGTCGCGGCGGTAGATGCGCGTCGCGTCGCGCCGCTCGTCGGGACGCTGCACGCGCGCGACCTCGGTCCAGCCGGGGCCGGCACGCACGTGCGTGCGCTGGCGCTCGCGGCGCAGCAGCACGTCGCAGCCGCTGGCCTCGGCCGCATCGGGGCGGCCGTCCACGCGCCAGCGGCCGTGATGCTCGAGCGCCGCGATCGCTGCGCGGCCGACGTCGGGCGCGGCGATGCACGAACCCGGCGGCACGTGCGGCGCGATGCGTGCGACCCATTCGCGGTCGCTGCGCACGTAGTCGAGCACCGGCAGCAGCAGCGTCATCACGAGCAGCCAGGTCAGCGCCACGCCGCCGGCGGGCAGCACGAGGCTCTTCCACAGCGCCGCCCGGTGCCGCGCGGTGCGCCAGCGCACCAGCCACACCCACGCCGCGGTGCCGGCCAACGCGACGGCGAGCGCGACCGCCGAGAAGCTCGGTTCGTAGCCGGTGGCCAGCCGCGCGACGTTGCGTGCCGGTGCGCCGGGCACGCCCAGGTGCAGCGACGTGTAGATGCCCCACACCGCGATCGCGCACGCCGAGAAGAAGAACACCGAGAACCAGTCGATGGCGGCTGCCGCGCCGCGCTGGAGCGTCGGCAGCGCGAACGCCGCGAGCACCGCGAGGCCGGGCAGCCCCAGCATCAGCACCTCGTCGGCGCCGCCGAGTCCGGTGCTGACGGCCAGCGCCGCCGTGGTGACGGTCAGCGGCACCGCGATGTGGCGGTTGAACAGGTGGTGCCGCCAGCGCCACACCGTCCACAGCGCCAGCAGCGACGCCGGCCACAGAAACCACAGCCACAGCCGCACGATGCCGAGCCACTGGTCGGGGTCGGCACGCAGCCGCCAACCGAACTGCCAGATCTTCGCCAGCGTGGCGGTCGCGACGGCGGCGACGGTGGCTGCGAACACCCAGGGTACGAGGCGGCGCACCTGCTCGTACGCCGACAGTCGCGACAGCACGATGCCGATGGCACCCAGCAGCAGCGCGAGGCCGGGCGCGCCGCTCGCGGCCACCAGCGGCAGCGCGACCAGCGCGGCCGCGCGCGCGCGCTGCCGCCGAAACGGCGCCGACGCCATCGCCCACTGGAACAGCGCGACGCCGGCGAGTTGCACCAGCGCGGGCGTCGTCTCGTGGCCGAGCTGCAGCAGCCCGAGGGTGGCGATCAGCGCCAGCACGGCGCCATCGGCCATCGCGCGTGCATACGCGACGGTGTCGGCCTCGCCGCCAAACGCGAACGCGACGGGCTGTGCGGCCTCGGTGCGCGCGAGGTGGAAGGTCGCATACCACACCAGCGCCAGCGTCAGCGCCAGCAGCAG
The DNA here is from genome assembly GCF_022631395.1 of Calidifontimicrobium sp. SYSU G02091. Taxonomy (NCBI): domain Bacteria; kingdom Pseudomonadati; phylum Pseudomonadota; class Betaproteobacteria; order Burkholderiales; family Sphaerotilaceae; genus Azohydromonas; species Calidifontimicrobium sp. SYSU G02091. The sequence goes on along the minus strand of NZ_JALBGB010000021.1, from coordinate 15,686 downwards.
CGCGAACGGCACGCGCGCGGCCAGCTCGGCGCCGAGCAGTGGCGACAGCAGCACGATGCTCGCGGCGCCGAGCCAGTGCGGCAGCAGCGCCTGCTCGAGCGGCAGCTGGCCGACCATGGGCGCCAGCCACGACGTGCGACCTTCGGCCATCGCCGCCATGTAGCCGAACGCCGTGATGTCGGCCACCCGCCACGGGTCGCGCCCGAACACGCCCGGCAGCACATACGCGGCGCAGAACAGCAGCAGCGCCGTGCGCGGCAGCCGCTGCGCGGCGCGCTGCGTGACGAGTGCCGGGGTCGGGTTCCGGTTCACCGGGCGATGATGCCGCCGCGCGCCGGTCTCGGTGGCGCGGCGCCCAAAGAACAAGGGGCAGCCGAGGCTGCCCCGTCGCCGCGCGAAACGCGCCGGGCGCGTCTCACTTCTTGAGGTGCGCGAACTTGTTGCGGAACTTCTCGACCCGCCCGCCGAGGTTGTCGACGCTCTTCTGCGTGCCGGTGTAGAAGGGGTGCGACTCGCTCGTCGTCTCGAGCTTGATCAGCGGCAGCTCGCGCCCGTCGTCCATCGTGATCGTCTCCTTCGTCGGCGCGCACGAGCGCGTGACGAACTTGAAGCCGTTGGACAGGTCGAGGAAACAGACCTCGCGGTAGTTCGGGTGGATGCCTTCTTTCATCGGGAGCCTCGTCGCGTCGTGTGTGGCAGCCACGTCGACCCATTCGACGCACTTGCCGCGTGCGGAAAATCGCGAATTATAGGATCCTCACCCGCCCCTTCGCATCATGTCGAAGAAGTCGAGGTTGCTCTTGCTCTGCTTCATCTTGTCGAGCACGAACTCCATCGCCTCGATCTCGTCCATGTTGTACAGGAGCTTGCGCAGGATCCACGTCTTCTGCAGGATCTCCGGCTTGAGCAGCAGCTCCTCGCGGCGCGTGCCCGACTTGTTGATCAGGATCGACGGGTAGACGCGCTTCTCGGCCATGCGGCGGTCGAGGTGGATCTCGCAGTTGCCGGTGCCCTTGAACTCCTCGTAGATCACCTCGTCCATGCGGCTGCCGGTGTCGATCAGCGCAGTGCCGATGATCGTCAGGCTGCCGCCTTCCTCGACGTTGCGAGCCGCACCGAAGAAGCGCTTCGGGCGCTGCAGCGCGTTGGCGTCGACGCCGCCGGTGAGCACCTTGCCCGACGACGGCAGCACGTTGTTGTAGGCGCGCGCCAGGCGCGTGATCGAGTCGAGCAGGATCACGACGTCCTTCTTCAGCTCGACGAGCCGCTTGGCGCGCTCGATCACCATCTCGGCGACCTGCACGTGACGCGCCGCCGGCTCGTCGAAGGTCGAGCTGATGACCTCGCCGCGCACGGTGCGCTGCATCTCGGTGACTTCCTCGGGCCGCTCGTCGACGAGCAGCACGATCAGGTGCACCTGCGGGTAGTTCGCCATCAGCGCGTGCGCGATGTGCTGCATCATCATCGTCTTGCCCGTCTTGGGCTGCGCGACGAGCAGCGCGCGCTGGCCTTTGCCGATCGGCGCGATCAGGTCGATGATGCGGCTGGTGATGTTCTCGTCGGTCTTGAGGTTGTCGCGTTCGAGCTTGAACTGTTCCTTCGGGAACAGCGGCGTCAAGTTCTCGAACATGATCTTGTGCTTGTTCTCCTCCGGGGTCAGGCCGTTGACGCGGTCGACCTTGACGAGCGCGAAGTAGCGCTCGCCGTCCTTCGGCACCCGCACCTCGCCTTCGATCATGTCGCCGGTGTGCAGGTTGAAGCGGCGGATCTGCGAGGGCGACAGGTAGATGTCGTCGGTCGACGCCATGTAGCTGGTGTCGATCGAGCGCAGGAAGCCGAAGCCGTCGGGCAGCACCTCGAGCACGCCGTCGCCGAAGACCTGCTCGCCCGCCTTCGCGCGCTTCTTCATGATCGCGAACATCAGCTCCTGCTTGCGCAGGCGCGCGACGTTCTCGATCTCCAGTGCCTCGCCCATCTCGATGAGCTTCGACACGTGCATGGTCTTCAGTTCGGACAGATGCATGGAGGCATTCCCTTCGTGGGGAAGAGGGCGGGCCATTCGCAGGCCGACCCCGCCGCGGCCCGTCGGGACCACGGCCGGCCCGCAGGGCCATCGGCAAGGCGTTGAGGGTGAGGTGCTTCGTCGAGTCCCGCAGCGTCCGGCCGCTGATGCCGGTGCGTGGGATCCGAAGCGTGGCGTCGCCGGCCGCGCGCCGCCTCGGGCAGCGGCCGCCGACGATTGGAGAATTATAGGTGGCCGTCGATGAAGGCCGTCAACTGCGCCTTCGACATCGCACCGACCTTGGTCGCCGCGAGCTGACCGTTCTTGAACAGCATCAGCGTCGGGATGCCGCGGATGCCGAACTTGGCCGGCACCTCGCGGTTCTCGTCGACGTTCATCTTCGCGACGCGCAGCCGGCCGTCGTAGTCCTTCGAGACCTCGTCGAGGATCGGCGCGATCATCTTGCACGGGCCGCACCACTCGGCCCAATAGTCGACCAGCACCGGGCGGTCGGACTTCAGCACGTCGGCTTCGAACGACGCGTCGGATACGTGGGTGATTAGGTCACTGCTCATCGTCGGTCCTCGCAGGCACTTCGCACATCGGTGCCGCAGCGCGCGCCCGGTTGACAGGCGCCGCCACGGGCAGCCGCTCAGGTGCGCCAAGGCACAATCATTCTGACATAAAGCCCCGTGCCCCGTGGCCGCCGTGCGGCGTGTCCGCGGCCCGCCTGCCTTGCCTGCGATCGATCTCCTCGACGGCACCGTCGACGCCGAAGCCTGGCGCGCGTGGGCGCGGCGCATGCGCCGCGCGCTCGACGACGCGGCGGTGTCGCCCGCCGATGCCGTCGTGCTGCTGCCGTTCGCCGAGCTGCTGCCCGTCGCGCGCAGCGCATTCGCCGCGCTGGGTGGCTGGCAGCCGCGCGTCGAGACGACGCACACGCTGGCCGACGCCCTCGGGCCGCCGCCGGCGCGGGTCCCCGAGGCGCCCAGTGGCGACCGCGTGGTCGACCGCCTCGTCGCCGCGGCGCTGCTGCGCGCACGCGACGGCAGCGCCGCGTGGGCGCGGCGCGACCCGCGCGGCTTCGACCACGCCGTCGACGCCGTCGTCGACGCCGCGCACGCGCTGATGCACGCCGTGGCGGCGCAGCCGCCCGGCCAGCGCCATGCGTGGTGGCAGCGCGCACGCGCGCTGCTCGCGCCGATCGAGGGGCCGGGGCGCACCGAGCGCCTGCTCGCGCGCGTGGCCGTCGAGTGGGCCGCGCTCGACGACGTGCAGCCCACCGACCGCCTGTGGGCCGCGCGTCCTGCGGCGTGGGTCACGGTGGCCGGCGTCGGCGGCGATGCGCTGGTGTCGTCGCTGGCCGCACACGCCGGCGCCCCCGTCGTCGACGTGCGCCTGGTCGCCGACGCCGCCAGCGGCTTCGCGCGCGCGGCGTCGCTGCCGCCGCCTCGGCGGCTGGTGTGCGACGGCTTCGAAGACGAGGCCGAGGCGGCCGCCGCCGAAGTGCTGCAGGCGGTGCAGGACGCGGCCACGCCGGTGCTGCTCGTCGCGCTCGACCGCGCGCTCGTGCGGCGCGTGCACGCGATGCTCGAGCGCGTGCCGGGCCTGCGCGTGCACGACGAGACAGGCTGGCGGCTGTCGACGACGCGCGCTGCCGCGCGCGTGATGGCGCTGCTGCGCGCGGCCGCACCCGGCGCCGATGCCGACGCGTGGCTCGACGCGCTGAAGGCCGACGCGGCGTTGCCGGCGTCCACCGTCACGGCGATCGAGTCGGCATGGCGCAGCGGCCGCGCACTCGACGCCGGCCTCGCCGCGGCCTGGGGCGCGCAGCGCGATCGGCTGGCGCCGCTGTCGGTGCCCGGGCGCCAGCCGCTTCGCGACTGGCTGCGCGCGCTCGCGACCGTGCTCGGCGCGCCGGCGGCCGACCCCGCGGCGCAGCAGGTCGCCGCGACGCTGCGGCTCGACGACGGCGACGCCGATGCCGCGTGGCGCGCGGTGGTCCGCGAGACGCGGCTCGACCGCGCCGGCTTCGTCGCGTGGGTCGACGCGGCGCTCGACGCCGCGACGTTCCGTCCGCCCGCGCCCGCGCAGCCGCACGTCGTCATCACGCCGCTGGCGCGCGCGCTGTGGCGGCCGTTCGGCGCCGTCGTCTGCCCCGGCTGCGACGGCTCGCGGCTCGGCGCCGCGGTCGCACCCGACGCGCTGTGGAGCGATGCCGTCGCGGCCGAACTCGGCCTCGAGACCGGCGCGCAGCTGCGCGAGCGCGAGGCCGTCGCGTTCGCGCAGCTGCTGCGCGCGCCGCGCGTCGTGCTGCTGCGCCGGCGCAGCGACGCCGGCGAGCCGCTGGGGCCCAGCCCGCTCGTCGAGCGTGCGTGGCGCGCGCGCCGGCACGCCGGCACCGCCGCGCCGCCGGAGCAGCCGGCGCGGTTGGCGCACAGGACGGTGCGGCCGCAGCCGCCGGCACGCCCGGCGCCGCGCTGGCCGGGGCCGCTGCCGTCGCGGTTGAGTGCGACGGCGGTGCAGGCGCTGCGCGACTGCCCGTACCGCTTCCACGCCCGTGTCGGGCTGGGCCTGCGCGAGGCCGACGAGCTCGACGCCGAAGTCGACAAGCGCGACTACGGCACCTGGCTGCACGCCGTCTTGCTGCGGTTCCACCAGCAGCGCGGCGCACCGCGCGACAGCGCCGCCGACCTCGCGGCGCTCGCGTCGGCCGCCGACGCCGCCGGCGGCGAGCTCGGCCTCGACGCCGCGCGGCTGCTGCCGTACCGCGCCGCGTTCGACGCGATCGCGCCGCGCTACGTGCAGTGGTTGCACCGGCGCGACGCCGACGGCTGGCGCTGGCAGGCCGGCGAGGTCGAGCGCGAGCGTGCGGCCGACGAGCGGCTGCCGCTGCGCCTGGGCGGGCGCATCGACCGCATCGACGACGGGCCCGGCGGCGCCGTCGCGCTGATCGACTACAAGACGGGCTCGCCCGTCGCACTGCGCGCCGCCGTGCGCGAGCCGCTCGAGGACACGCAGCTCGCGACCTATGCCGCGCTGCTCGGTGAGCGCCCGCCCGGGCGCGCGGTGCACGCGATGTACCTCGCGCTCGACGACCGCGAGGCGCCCGTCGAGATCGTGCACCCCGACGTCGCCGCCACGGCGCAAGGGTTCATCGACGGCCTGGCCGCCGACCTGCGCGAGATCGCCGCCGGTGCCGGCTTGCCGGCGCTCGGCGAGGGCGCGGTGTGCACGCATTGCGAGGCGCGCGGGCTGTGCCGGCGCGACCACTGGAGCGCCGACGACGGCGACGCGGCGGGCGCTGCATGACTGCACCGTCGTACCACTGCAACGGCGCGCCGGCCACGCGCGAGACGTTCTACGCCGTGGCCTGCGACCCGCGGCGCAGCGTCGTCGTCGAGGCCTGCGCCGGCGCCGGCAAGACCTGGATGCTGGTCGCGCGCATCGTGCGCGCGCTGCTCGACGGCACACCGCCGCACGCGATCCTCGCGATCACGTTCACGCGCAAGGCCGCCGGCGAGATGCGCGAGCGGCTGCACGGCGTGCTGCGCGAGCTGGCCGACGCCGGCGACGACGCGCGCGTGCAGATGCTCGTCGAGCGCGGCTTGGCGCCCGCGGCGGCGCGCGCCGCGGCACCGCAGGCCGCGACACTGCTCGACCGCGTGCTCGCCGGCGGGCGCGACGTCGACGTGCGCACCTTCCACGCCTGGTTCGCGCAGCTGCTGCGCGCCGCACCGCTGGACCTGCTGCGCGAGCTCGGCTTCGCGCCGCAGATGGCGCTCGTCGAGGAGCTCGACGACCTGCGCGGCGAGCTGTTCGCGCGCTTCCACGCGCGTGTGATCGCCGACGCGGCGCTGCACCACGACTACCGCGACCTCGTCGCGCGCCGCGGCCGCGGCGCCGTGCGCGACTGGCTCGAAGCGGCATGGCAGCGGCGCATCGAAATCGAGCTCGCCGACGAGGCCGGCACGCTCGACGACGCGGTGCCGCCGGCTGGCGACCTGTGGCCGCGCTTCGCCGGCCTCGTCCAACCGGCGCAGGTGCTGCAAGCGCCGGCCGAGCGCGCGCGCTGGCTCGCGCTCGCACGCGAGCTCGCAGCACTGGGCAAGGCCAAGCCGCGCGACGCCGCCGCGGCGATCGAACGGGCGCTCGCGCAGCCCGACGCGCTGGCCACGTACGACGGCCTGCGCCGGGCGTTGTTCACCGACAAGGGCGAGCCGCGCAAGCAGCTCGGCGACGGCGCGGCGCTGCGCGCGGCGATCGACGATCTCGAGGCGCTCGCGCAGGCCGTCGCGCAGCACGACGCGCACGTCGAGCACAAGGCGATGGCGCGCCTGGCGCGCGTGCTGCTGGCCGAGTACGCCGCGCTCAAGCGCCGCCAGGGGCTGGTCGACATGGCCGACCTCGAGCTGGTCGCGCGGCAGCTGCTCGCCGACCCGGTGCTGTCGGGCTGGGTGCAGGAGCGGCTCGACGCGCGCGTACGCCACCTGCTGATCGACGAGTTCCAGGACACCTCGCCGCTGCAGTGGCACGCACTGCGTTCGTGGCTCGAGGGCTACGCCGGCGCTGGCGGCGGTGCTGCACCGCCCGCGGTGTTCATCGTCGGCGACCCGAAGCAGAGCATCTACCGCTTCCGTCGCGCCGAGCCGCGCGTGTTCGCCGCCGCGCGCGACTTCGTCGTCGACGCGCTCGGCGGCGACGTGCTCGCCTGCGACCACACGCGGCGCAACCACCCGGCCGTGCTCGCCGTCGTCAACGCCGTGTTCACGCGGGCGCGCGACGACGGCGAGTACGTGGGCTTTCGCGAACACACGACGCACGTGGCCGGCGACCCCGCGGCGGTGGCGCTGCACCGTCTCGAGCGCATCGCGCGCGACGATGCGGCGCCGGCCGGCCGCGTCGCCGCGCCGCGTGCCGAGGCCACCGCGTGGCGGCCGTCGCTGCACGTGCCACGGCGCGACGCCGAGGAGCACCGGCGCGAGCGCGAGGCGCGCCAGGTCGCGCTGGCGGTGCAGGCGCTCGTCGCCGGCGGCGTCGCGCCGGGCGAGATCCAGGTGCTCGCGCGCAAGCGCGACGCGCTGCGCCGCACCGCGGCGGCGCTGCAGGCGCTGCACGTGCCGTTCGCCGCGCCCGAGGAGTCGGCGCTCGCGGACCAGCCCGAGGCGCGAGACTTGGTCGCCGTGCTGGACGTGCTCGCGTCGCCGGGCCACGACCTGTCGCTCGCGCATGCGCTCAAGAGCCCGCTGTTCGATGCCGGCGACGACGAGCTCGCGCTCGTCGCGCACGCCGCGCGCGACGCCGCGCCGTGCACGTGGTGGGACGCGCTGATGGCGCTGAGCGCGCCGACGCCGGCGCTCGCGCGTGCGCGCGCGCTGCTCGCGGCGTGGGCCGACGCCGCCGCGGTGCTGCCGCCGCACGATCTGCTCGAGCGCATCGTCACCGACGGCGACCTGTGGCCGCGGCTGGCCGCGCGCGTCGGCGCCGAGCGCTGGCCGGCGGCGCGGCAGGCGGTGCGCACGCTGCTCGCGCTCGCGCTCGAGCTCGACGGCGGCCGCTACGCGACGCCGTACCGCTTCGTGCGCGCGCTGCGCCGGCGCGCGCTGAAGGTCGCCGCCGAGGCGCAGCCCGACGCGGTGCAGCTGCTGACGGTGCACGGCGCCAAGGGGCTCGAGGCGCGCGTCGTCGTGCTCGTCGACGGCGACCCCGAGGCGCAGCGCACGCCCACCGCGACGCTGCTCGTCGACTGGCCCGTCGACGCCGCGCAGCCGCGGCGCGTCGCCTTCGTCGCCAGCGAGGCGCGCTGCCCGCCGTCGCTGCGCGAGCTGCTCGCGGCCGAGCAGGCGCAGCGCGAGCGCGAGGAGCTCAACATGCTGTACGTCGCGCTGACGCGCGCGCAGGAGCGCCTCGTCGTCAGCGCCACCGAACCGCACCGCGGCACGCCGCGCAGCTGGTGGCAGCGCCTGCAGGGGCTCGCGGCGCCGCTGGAGCTGGCCGCGGCGTCGGCGCCGGCGGCCGCGGCCGCGCGCGACATCGAGGTCTCGCTGCGGCCGCGGCCCGTGCTCGCCCCGGCGCCGGAGCCGCCACCCGCGGCCGCCGACGACGTCGCGGCGCGGCTGGGCCAGGCGGTGCACCGGCTGCTCGAGTGGGCCACCGCGCCCGGTGCAGCCGGCTTCGACGTCGGCGCTGCCGCCGAGGCGGCAGCGCGCGCCTTCGGGTTGCCGCCGGCCTTGGCGCACGAGGTGCGCGAGCGCGCGCAGGCCGTGCTCGGCAGCGCGCAGGCGGCGCGCTTCTTCGCCCCCGGGCTGCGCTGGGCCGGCAACGAAGTGACCGTGGCCGACGCCGAAGGCGTCGCGCGCATCGACCGCCTGGTGTGCCTCGAGGGCGACGGTGCGCCCGAGTGGTGGGTGCTCGACTACAAGCTCGCGCACGCGCCGGCCGAGGTCGAGGGCTTGCGCGCGCAGCTCGCGCGCTACCGCGCCGCGGTGCAGGCGCTGCAGCCCGGCGAGCGCGTGCGCGCCGCGTTCATCACCGGCCGCGGCGAGGTGCTCGAGATCTGAACCGCGGCCGCCCGCGCGCCGGCACCGAACAGGGTGGGGTTCGCACGGCTGTTCGCCGCTTCGGCGGGCGGGCGCGGCGGGTCCAATCGGGCGCGTCACCCTGTCGCCTGCGATGGCCGTTTCCGACCCTGCCCCGCCTGCTGCCGCGCGCGCCGCGTCGGCGCCGCTGCGCCGCTTCGGGCGCTTCGAAATCCGCCGCCTGCTCGGCCGCAGCGCGCGCTCGATGCTGTGGCTCGCGTTCGACCCGCGCAACGGCATCGAGACGATGCTCGCGCTGCCGCGCCAGGCGCTGCTGCCCGCCGACCTCGCCGCGTGGCTGCAGGCCGCACGCCGTGCGGCGCGGCTGGACCACCCGCACCTCGTGCCGGCGACCGAGGTCGGCGAGCACGAGCAGTGGCCCTATGTCGCCTACGACCGCCGCGCCGGCCAGACGCTGGCCGAGCGCCTGGGTGCCGAGCCCGAGGCGACGCTCGACATCGCGGGCTGGATCGCCGGTGCGCTCGACGGGCTCGCGTTCGCGCACGAGGCTGGCGTCGCGCACGGCGACCTGCAGCTGCACATGCTGGTGCTCGGCGAGTCGGGCACGGTCAGGGTGCTCGGTCTCGAAGTGGCGCCTGCGGCGACGCCCGCGGGGCCGCAGGCCGACGGCGCACCGGCGCGCGCGCTGTCGGTCGACACCGGCGAGCTGCGCGCACGGCGCGACGCCGCGCAGCGCGACGTGCTCGCCGTCGGCGTGCTGCTGCACCACCTGCTGGCCGGCCGCCCGGCACTCGACGAGCCCGACGTCGCTGCGGTGATCGAGCGGCTGCCGCCGCACGGGCGCGACATCGTGCGGCTGCCGTTCTCGATCCCGCGCCCGGTGCCCGAGCCGCTGCGCGCGATCGTCAACCGCGCGACCGACCGCCAGCCGCGCCAGCGCTACCTCAACGCGCGCACGCTCGCGCGCGCGCTGCGCGGCTGGATCGAGGTCGAGACGGCGCAGGCCGGCGGCGCGCACGCGCTGCTCGTCGAGCGCGTGCGCCAGATCGGCGCGCTGCCGGCCACGCCCGGCGGTGCCGCGCGCGCGGCGCGTCTGGCGCTGCTCGACCGCGAGCACACCGCCGAGCTCGCGCAGATCGTGCTGCGCGACCTCGCGCTGTCGTTCGAGCTGCTGCGCGTCGTCAACACGGCGCAGGTGCGCGGCACGCAGGTCTCGGGCAACGGCCCGGTGCTGACGGTGCGCCGCGCGATCGCGATGGTCGGCCTCGAGGGCGTGCGCCGCGCGGCCAACGGCCTGCGCGCGTGGCCCGGGCCGCTTTCGGAGGCCGGCGCGCGCGAGCTCGCGGCACTGATCGAGCGCACGCGCCGCGCCGGGCGGCTCGCGCAGGCGCTGCGGCCGGCCGGCTACGACGCCGAGGTCGTGTTCCTCGTGACGATGCTGCAGAACCTCGGACGGCTCGTCGTGCAGTACCACTTCCCCGACGAGGCCGTGCAGATCCGCCGCCTGATGCAGCCGCTGCCGGCCGCGTCGCCGGAAGAACGCGGCGAGCCCGGCATGAACGAACAGCAGGCCGCCTACGCGGTGCTGGGCTGCGACATCGAGGGGCTTGCGGCCGCCGTCGCGCGCCACTGGGGCATGGACGACGCGGTGCTGCACATGATGCGGCGCCTGCCGCCGACGGTGCCGGTGCGCCAGCCCGACCACGACGACGACGTGCTGCGCGCCGTCGCGAGCGCCGCGCACGAGGCGATCGATGCGCTCGCGCTGCCGGCGCGCGAGCAGCACGCCGCGCTCGAGCGCGTCGCGCAGCGCTACGCGCGCGTGCTGGGCCTGAACCTGCGCGACCTGCAGGCCGCGCTGCAGGCGTCGCAGTACGACAGCGACGTCGACGACGACCTCGACGACGACGCCCGCAGCGACGACGACGGCGCCGCCACCTGGTCGGCGGCCACCGGGGCCTCGGCATGAGCGCCGTGCTGCCGGCGGCACGGTCGCCCGGGCGCACCGTGCTCGGGCGCTTCGTGCTCGAGCGCAAGCTCGGCGAGGGCGCGCAGGCGTCGGTCTGGCTCGGGCGCGACACGCGGCTCGAGCGTGAGGTCGCGCTCAAGCTGCTCGCCCCCGACGCCGACGCCGGCGCGGTGAGCCAGTGGCTGCACGAGGCGCGTGCGGTCAGCCAGCTGACGCACCCGCACATCGTGCCGGTGTTCGAGGCCGACGAGCACGACGGCCAGAGCTATCTCGTGTTCGAGTACGTCGCCGGGCCGACGCTGTCGCAGCGGCTGCGCAGCGGCGGGGCGATCGCGCCGCGCGAGGCGGTGACGATGATGCTCGGCGTGCTCGACGCGCTGCGCGCGGCGCACGCGCGCGGCATCGTGCACCGCGACCTGAAACCGTCGAACATCCTGCTCGATGCCGACGGGCGCGCACGCGTGATGGACTTCGGCATCGCCGCGCGCATCGCCGACCCGCACGACCGCCGCATCTTCGGCACACCGGGCTACATGTCGCCCGAGGCCGCGCGCGGCAAGCCGCCGACGCCGGCGATGGACGTGTTCGGCGCCGGCGTCGTGCTCGCCGAGATGCTGTCGGGCACGCCGCTGCTGCGCGAGCGCGACCCGATGCGCGCGATCGAGCGCGTCGCGCTGGAACAGCTCGAGCTGCCCGAGCACCTGGGCGATCCGCCCGACGACGCGCTGCGCGCCATCGTGCGCCGCGCGATCGCGCGCGATGCGGCGCAGCGCTTCGCCGACGTCGGCGAGATGCACCAGGCGCTCGCGCAGTGGCTGCAGCCCAAGGTCGAGGCCGTCGTCGACCCCGAGGCCAGCGGCACGCTCGAGTTCCTGCTGCGCCGCATGCGCCTGAAGAGCGACTTCCCGGCGCTGTCGGATGCGGTCGCGCGCATCCAGCGGCTGACGCGCTCCGAGAACGAGAACCTGAACAACCTCGCCAGCGAGATCCTGCAGGACGTCGCGCTGACGAACAAGCTGCTGCGCATGGTCAACTCGGCGCACTTCTTCGCCGCCGGGCCGGTGACGACGGTGTCGCGCGCGGTGGCGCTGGTGGGCTTCGCCGGCGTGCGCAACATGGCGCTGGCGCTGGTGCTGCTCGAGCACATGCACGACAAGGGGCACGCGCAGCAGCTGAAGGAGGAGTTCCTGCGCGCGCTGATGGCCGGCACGCTGGCCGGCGAGCTCGTGCCCGCGGTGCGCGACGGCGAAGAGGCCTTCCTCAGTGCGATGTTCCAGAACCTCGGCCGGCTGCTGACCGAGTTCTACCTGCGCGAGGAGGCGCAGCAGATCCGCGCGCTGATGCGACCGCCCGCGGGCACGCTCGAGGCCGCCGCGCCGCCCGACCAGGACAGCGCCGCGGTGCGCGTGCTGGGCATCAGCTTCGAGGACCTGGGGCTGGGCGTCGCCAAGAGCTGGGGCCTGCCCGAGACGCTGCGCCAGTCGATGCGCCGCGCCGGGGCCGACACGCCCGCGCGTGCCGCCGAGCGCGGCCCCGAGCGCATGCGCTGGCTCGGCCAGGCCGCCAACGAAGTCGCCGACGCGCTGCTGTACAGCGACGACGCCGACGCGAAGATCGGCGACATCGACCAGCGCTACGCGCGCGTGCTCGGCTTCAAGGCGGGCGAGCTGCGGCGCGCGGCCGAGCAGGCGCAGCAGCGGCTGGCGTCGCTGGTCGAGGCGATGGCCATCCGCGTCGGCCCCACCGACCGCGCGCAGCGCCTGCTCGCGCCACCTGCGCCGTCGGCCGAGGACTCGCTCGCGCCGCTGCAGCTGCAGGCCACCGCCGCGGCGGCGGCCGCCGCGCTCGACCTGGACCTCGGCGAACCGGCGGCCGACGTGCTCGCCGCGGGCATCCAGGACATCACGAACCACATGGTGTCGGACCAGTTCCGCCTCAACGAAGTGCTGCGCATGGTGCTCGAGACGATGCTGCGCGCGCTGCGCGTGCGCCGCGTCGTGTTCGCGCTGCGCGACGCGAAGACGAACACGCTGGTCGGCCGCTTCGGCCTCGGCGACGGTGCCGACGCCGTCAGCGCCGCGCTGCGCGTGCCGCTGCAGCTCGCGCCCGGCGCGGCGGCGGACCTGTTCACCGCGGTGTGCCTGAAGGGCGTCGACACGCTGATCGCCGACGCGAACGTCGCGAACATCGCGTCGCGGCTGCCGCCGTGGTTCCGCGAGCGCGTCGGCGCGCCGAGCTTCCTGCTGCTGCCGCTGACGCTGAAGAACGCGCCGTTCGGCCTGATCTACGCCGATCAGGCCACCGCCGGCGGGATCGCGCTCGGCGAGAAGGAACTCACCCTGCTGCGCACGCTGCGCAACCAGGCGGTGATGGCGTTCCGGCAGGCGGGCGGCTGAACCCGCGTGCGCACGCCGCGCGCCGGCACTCGAATGGGAAGGGTGGGGGAGGGTGACGAGCCTTGCCCTCGGCACTGGTCGCAACGGTTAGGGCTGCTTGGTTCCCCACCTGACCCGGTTGGCCGCGCTTCCATGCGAGGAGGCCCGTCAGCAGCGATTGTAGGTGACGGGTCGGCGCCGGTCCGTCACGCTGGCTCATGCGCATCGCCGCGGCATGGTGCGCAGGGGCAGGACGCCGGCACGCGGCGTGCGGCGAGGTGTTGGCCGCCGCAGCGACGGTCCGCCGGTCGATGTCCGGTCGGCTGCGCGGCGTCGTCGAGCGCAACGCGCTGCGCTGTCACGGTGCGATCGAGGCGATGCTGGCAGCGAGCACGCCGCCACCGCTGGCGCACTGGCGTGTTCAGCGCAGCTGCAGCTCGTCGGCGCCGAAGCGCACGCCCAGCGGTTCGATCAGCACCTGCTTCGGGCCGGCCTCGACGCTGCCGGCGACCCAGGCCTCGATGCCCAGCGCGCGCGACACCTCGACGACGCGCGCCGCGTCGCCGGCGGCGACGTACAGCGCGAAGCCGGCACCCATGTTGAACGTGCCGTAGGCCTCGCGGTCGTCGAGCTGCGCGTGCTGCTGCACGAAGCGCAGCACCGGCGGCACGTCGGGCACGGTGTGCAGGCGGTAGGTCAGCGCGGCGGGGTGGCGCATCAGCTTGCGCCAGCCGTGGCCGGTGACGTTGGCCGCGTAGTGCACCGCGACGCCGGCCTTCGCGAGCGCCTCGGTGACCGGCGCATACAGCACCGTCGGCGCGAGCAGCGCCTCGCCGTAGTTCAGCGTCGACGTGACCGGCGTCAGGTAGCCCTGCGGCAGCCTTTCGACGAGCTTGCGCGCCAGCGTCAGGCCGTTGGCGTGGATACCGCTGGAGGCCAGCAGCACGATGGCGTCGCCCGGCGCGAGTTGCTCGCCCAGGCTCAGCCGCGACTTCGGCTGCACGATGCCGGTGCACGACGCGGCAAGGTCGATGCGGCCCGACTCGACGATGCCCGCGAGCGCCGGCGTCTCGCCGCCGCCCCACGCGACGCCGCAGGTGTCGCACGCGCGCTTCCAGCCGTCGACGAGCGCCTGCGCGCGCTGCGCGTCGCCGAACCATTCGCTGCCGCCGGCGGCCCAGTAGGCCTGCACGACGAGCGGCGTCGCGCCGACCGTGATCAGGTCGTTGACCGCCATCGCGATCGTGTCCTGCGCGATGCCGTCGTAGTACGAGCGGCCCGTCAGCCGCGCCATCTCGTCGGCCACCAGCGCCTTGCTGCCCAGGCACTCGACGATGCTCGCGAGGTAGAACGGCCCGGCGTCGACGATGTAGGCCGACTCGCCGCGCGACGCGGCGACCTCGACCATGCCGTGCGGCGCGAGGTTCGCCGCGGTGGCGGCGGCGGCGCGCTGCGCGGCCACCTTCAGCGGGTCGATCACGTCGTAGTCGACGCCGGCCTGGTGGTAGGTCAGGGGGGTGGCGGGGGCGCTGGACATGGCGGGCATTATCGGCGTCGCCGCAGCGGCGGCCGCGCCGGGTCGGGCAGGGGGCGACCCGTAGAATGACCCGCATGTCCTACGTGGTCCTCGCGCGCAAGTACCGGCCGCGCTCGTTCGAGCAGATGGTGGGGCAGGAGGCGGTGGTGCGCGCGCTGACGAACGCGCTCGAGCGCCAGCGTCTGCACCACGCCTACCTGTTCACCGGCACGCGCGGCATCGGCAAGACCACGGTGTCGCGCATCCTCGCGAAGAGCCTGAACTGCACCGGCGCCGACGGCAGCGGCGGCATCACGGCGCACCCGTGCGGCGTGTGCCAGGCGTGCACCGAGATCGACGCCGACCGCTACATGGACTACGTCGAGCTCGACGCGGCGAGCAACCGCGGCATCGACGAGATCCGCGACCTGCTCGAGCGCGCGGCGTACAAGCCCAGCGTCGGGCGCTTCAAGGTCTTCATGATCGACGAGGCGCACCAGCTGACGAAGGAGTCGTTCAACGCGCTGCTGAAGACGCTCGAGGAACCGCCCGAGTACCTCAAGTTCGTGCTCGCGACGACCGACCCCGAGAAGATGCTGCCGACGGTGCTGTCGCGCTGCCTGCAGTTCAACCTGCGGCCGATCGCGCCCGAGGTCGTGCAAGAGCACCTCGCGCGCGTGCTCGACGCCGAGCACGTCGCGGCCGAGCCGGCGGCGCTGCGCCTGCTCGCGCGCGCCGCGCGTGGTTCGATGCGCGATGCGCTGTCGCTCACCGACCAGGCGATCGCCTACGGCGGCGGCACCGTGACCGAGGCGAACGTACGCGCGATGCTCGGCAGCGTCGACCGCGGCCACGCCGAGCGGCTCGTCGAGGCGCTCGCGCGCCGCGACGGCGCGGCGGTGCTCGCCGAGGTCGACGCGCTGCGCGAGCACGGCCTGTCGGCGTCGGCGACGCTCGAGCAGATGGCGATGCTGTTGCAGCAGATGGCCGTCGTGCAGGCGGTGCCCGACGCGCTCGACGCGAGCGACCCCGACACCGCCGCGGCGCGCACGCTGGCCGCCGTGCTGCCGCCCGACGAGACGCAGCTGCTCTACAGCCTCGCGATCCACGGCCGCAACGAGCTCGCGCTGGCGCCCGACGAGTACGCCGGGCTGACGATGACGCTGCTGCGGCTGTTCGCGTTCGCCCCGGCCGGGGGTGCGCCGCGCGCGGCGGCCGCGCCCGACGGGGGCCGTCCGGCGGCCGCGCCGCTGCGTGCGGCGTCGGCGGCACGCCTTCCCATGCA